>CAZZMK010000338.1:0-8663 GCA_964655185.1 uncultured Nitrospirales bacterium
CTATTCCAACAAATTTATCATTCCAGAAGTCATACAAAGCGTAGAATTTTTCGCTATCCAAGCCTAAATTTTCCAATGAAACCAAAACATTACTTTCAGCATTCTCATCCCAATTAAACACTCCTAAGATAGTCCCGTTAATATCACCTCTATCAATAGGCAAGCACCAAACTTGAGGATATGGATTTTCAAACAAATCAACAGGTATAGCAGGTTGTAGATGCCGTGGAAGACATTTTCTTAAAATCTCAATATCTTCAGAATTTAACATAGTAAACCTATCACCAATCTTGAAAACGCCCCCTGTTAGTGCAGTTCCTGTTGCCCAAGCGATTATCTGAGAGCGGGTTAATTTCTTATCATTAGGTATTTTCCACCTCTTATAAGTTTCTTCCTTACCAAAAAATACACAATCTTGGTCAGGTAAACCAAGAAATGGAAACAGGTAAAATCTCCGAGCAAAATTAGTCAAAGATTCGACACAACCAAAGTTCCCCGAAATTATTGGCGATTTCCACACAGGTTTGTTATCAAATCCTATTCTCAATCCATCCGCAAATTTCCCTGAAATCTGCAGAGGGACCATACTCATTAAAAACTTATCTTCGCCTAATCCTTCGACTATTGCTTGTAAGCCTCTACACATAACTCCCACTTTCGTCAAATTTGTGTTTTTGTAATTCTCACCCAAAAGTAAATGGTATACGAAATCTGCTTCAACTAATCCGTCAAAGCCCCACTCTTTACTAATCTTTGCACATATTTTTTTTACATATTCATATGCTTCAGGAATAGTAACATCTAAGATTCTCTTATCATCGCCTATCAATAATTTCCCTTTAGCATTAGGCATAACTAACCAATCAGGGTGCTCCTTCGCAAGATTCGAATTAAGAGGGACTGTAAACAGGTCTACCCATAAGCAAGCGGTCATTCCCCTCTTATGAATTTCATCTACAATAAATTTCAATCCCTTAGGGAATTTTTCTGGATGAGGCTCCCAATCTGCAGGTCCTCTCTCCCATCCTGCATCTATTGCAAAATTTGTCCAACCATACTTCTTAAGGTTTTTATCAATAAACTCTAATTCCTCCAGTACAATTGCCTCATTAATATCGCGTCCGACAGATGTGCTCCAACTATCCCATCCATGGGGCACAAACTTATAGTTTTTTCTGAGTTTATTAAACTTCGCAATAGAACTACCATATCTCATCAGTGCCTGAATAGGTTTTCTATCTCCAAATGATAAATAAATTGTCTCAGTTATGATACTCTCACCTGGATTAAGTTGTCTTGGGGGGTCATAAATACATTCAAATCTATACAGAACCTTCTTATTCTTGTTATCCTTTTTCAACTCTACAATTGGATACGAATTCCAAAACTCCAAATAACCTAACAAAATAGTTTCGCCCCGTGTAGAGTCATAAACAGTTAGATTCCAACAACTCCTTCTATTACTATTAAGTTCCTTCGACCATTGCGGAAAGTCTACCATAGTTTCTAATACATTACCATTGTCTAAAATCACTCCATTAAATAATTCAGGAGATAATAAATCAAGTGTCCCACTAAGTGGAATTACTTTTTCAACATTCTGTATTTTTTTTGTATTGTTTGTATAAATTAAATTCACTGTAATAAAAGAATTTCCTGGATATAGACATACAATAGATGTAAAATCTTTTCCTCTGAGATATAAACCTATCCCCTCGCTTAAATTATTTCTAACAGGCTCCCGATAGGAGTCGAAGGCGCTGATCTTTAAACTTCTCTCATCCTCATTTACATATTTCAATATAGGTGCGTTAAGACTGGCTATTTTTCTTCCATCTGCAAAACATAGTTCAACTTCTCCATTCTTTTTTAGAAACACCTGATAAAGTTCTGTAGTTATTGAAGACGCAGTCCCGCGAGAACTCACCGCAAAAATTGTTGCGTGATTAAAATAATAGATTAAAAGAAAAATAACTACGCAACAGTACTTACTTGTTACCTTCATAAAAAACCCTTTTTGAAATTTAATTCTAATATTTATATACTATCCACCATCTTGAATTAAAAAATAACATAAGTAGAGAGGATTTGCGCAATGGTTTCATATTGGCACGATGGAAGTAGTATTTTCAATCCTATCAGTGCGGTAGAGTATTTACCTGAAGAATACCTGATAAAAATTCAATTTCATCGTCTAAAAGTGATGATTAAAAGAGCATATGAAAAGGTTCCTCTATTCAGACAAAGGCTTGAAGAGAGAAATATTACACCGGACAACATCAAATCATTAGAAGATATCAACTTACTTCCCTTTTTTGTAAAGACCGATTTAAGAGACACCTATCCATTTGGGTTATTTGCAAGCCCGATGGAAGAAATAATTAGGCTCCACGCGTCAAGTGGAACTACAGGGAAACCGATTGTTGTCGCATACACAAAAGAAGATATTGAGATATGGGCAGATGTCATGGCTCGATGTTTAGTCTCCTGTGGTGTTGAAAGGGGCGATATAGTCCAAAATGCCTATGGTTATGGATTATTCACTGGTGGATTAGGTTTCCACTACGGTGCCGAAGCATTAGGTGCTACCGTAATCCCAATCTCTGGAGGAAATACTGACAGACAAATAATGATAATGAAAGACTTTAATGTAACCGTTATTTGCTGTACTCCGAGTTATTTCACTCATATAATCGAGAGGGCAGGAGAATTAGGAGTAGACCTGAAATCCCTTCCATTAAGAATAGGAATCTTCGGAGCAGAACCTTGGAGCGAGGGTATGCGGGAATACATTCAAAGAGAAGCAAATATTGAAGCATACGATGTATATGGATTATCAGAGATAATTGGACCTGGGGTTGGAATAGAATGTAAATGTAGAGAAGGACTACATATTTTAGAAGACCATTTCTATCCTGAAATTATTGACCCTGAAACTTTACAACCTGTTCCAGAAGGCGAGGAAGGAGAATTAGTACTTACCACGCTTAGCAAGAAGGCTATGCCGATGATAAGGTATAGAACAAGAGATATTACTGCCTTTTATAAAGAAAAGTGCAAGTGCGGAAGAACTACACGAAGAATAAGAAAAATTTCAAGAAGAAGTGACGATATGTTCATCATAAGAGGTGTTAATGTATATCCAAGCCAAATAGAATCGGCACTATTAAGTGTTGAAGGTTCGACACCTCATTATCAAATTAGACTGACTCGTGACCATGGTTTAGACCAGATGGAAATCTTAATTGAGGTAACTAAGGAAATGTTCAGTGACAGAATAGGTGAACTGGAAAAGTTGCAAGAAAAATTTGCTCAAGCGATAGAAAGGACTGTAAACTTACGAGTAAATGTAAGACTTGTAGAACCGCATACCATTCCGAGAAGTGAAGGTAAGGCAAAAAGAATTATAGATGAGAGGAAAATATAAAGATGTATCAATAAACTAAATCTGTGAGGAGATTTGCTATGAAGATAAACCAAATATCTATGTTTTTAGAAAACAAACCAGGTAGAATAAGTGAACCTTGTAAAGTTCTTGCCAAAAACAACATCAACATTCTCACTCTCTCTTTGGCTGACACTCAACAATTCGGTATACTACGACTCATAATAAAAGAATGGGAAAAAGCGAAGAAAGTCTTAGAAGAGGCGGGGTTCGTCGTAAATGTTACTGAAGTCGTTGCTACAGAAGTGGAAGACAAGCCAGGTGGACTCGCAAAGATATTAGAAATAATTGAACAAGAAGGCATAAACATTGAATATATGTATGCATTTACCTTCAGAAGCGGAGATAAGGCTGTGATAGTATTTAGGTTTGATGAGCCCGACAAAGCAATAAAAGCACTATTAGATAAAGGCGTAAATGTACTAAATGGAGTGCAACTATACGAAAAATCTAACCAATAATATTATGACTCCTCCAATTCTATCTTAAAGGTTAGGAAATATGAGAAATCCGCCATTCGAAAATGTAATCTGGGACCAAAATGAAACAATAGACCGAGAAGAATTAAGGTCCCTACAACTATTTAAACTAAAAAAACTAGTAGAAAGAGTATATAACACTGTTCCATTTTATAGAGAAGCATTTAACAAAAATAAAGTTTCGCCAGAACAAATAAAGTCCCTCGACGATATAAAGCGACTTCCATTTACCACCAAAGAAGACTTGAGACAAAACTATCCTTTAGGTTTACTTGCAGTTCCAAAGAGTGAAATTGTCAGGATACATGGTTCTTCTGGAACAACCGGGAAGCCAACTCTTGTGGCATATACAAAAAACGACATAGAAACCTGGGCAAATCTGTGCGCAAGGTTTTTGGTCGCTGGTGGTTTACGAAAAGAGCACTTTGTTCAAATTTCTTTTGGCTATGGTCTTTTTACTGGTGGTTTTGGATTGCACTACGGAGTAGAAAAGGTAGGGGCTTGTATAATTCCCGCTGCATCAGGTAACACTGCAAGACAGATATTATTAATTCAAGACTTAAAGCCCGATGTGCTTATATGCACTCCGAGTTATGCATTAAACATAGCAGATTTTGCCATGAATTCAGGTATAGACCCCAAAGAACTCTCCTTAAAATATGGACACTTTGGAGGTGAGATGTGGACAGAAGATATGCGAAACCAAATACAAGAAAAACTGGGAATAATGGCTTTTAATAACTACGGACTCAGTGAGGTTATAGGGCCTGGCGTAAGTGGGGAATGTTATATGCAGGATGGTATGCACATCCAAGAAGACCATTTTATAGTAGAGTGTTTAAATCCAGATACCCTCGAGCCAGTTTCTGAAGGAGAACTGGGAGAATTGGTATTTACTTCTTTATCCAAAGAAGCACTTCCTGTTATAAGGTATAGAACAAGAGACCTTGCTATGCTTGATTACAAGCCCTGTCCTTGTGGAAGGACTACAGTAAAAATGTCGAGAGTTAAAGGTAGGTCAGATGACATGCTCATCATTAGAGGGGTTAATATCTTTCCATCTCAGATTGAGGAAGCAATACTTCAGGTTAAAGGTATATCTCCACATTACTTGATAGAAGTAAGTAGACCTTCTGCTCTCGACGAAATGACTGTAAAGGTGGAAGTCGAACCTTGGGCTTTATCTGATAAGGCACGCGAGATGCAAGAACTTAAAGACAAAGTTACAAAGAAAATTTTTGACATCACAGGTATACATGTAAATGTAGAACTACTTCCTCCTAATTCGATAGAACGCTCTACTGGGAAGGCTTGCAGAGTTGTGGACCATAGAAAATTGGGATAAAATATAGATTTCTTGTATGGGTTTGTTTTAGCATAATATAGGTATGTTTCATTCCTAATATTAATAGGGACTGAAAAAGTGCGAAAAATTCAAGTTCAGGTAAGAGATGACCATCTTGAAATAATAGGCAAAACTCGGCCTCTTAACGCCATCGTAGAATTAATTTGGAATGCATTAGATGCAGAAGCAAAAACAGTAAGGGTAAATTTTATAGAGAATGAACTTACCGGAGTAGAATATATCGAAATAATAGATGATGGACATGGTCTTAAATACGAGGATGCCATTGTTTTTTTCAGTAGTCTCGGTGGCTCGTGGAAAAAAGAAGAAATCGTAACACCCAAGGAAAAAAGGGTGCTTCATGGGAAATACGGAAAAGGAAGATTTAGAGCGTTCTCTTTGGGGAATAAGGTAATATGGGAGAGTAGGTACGCTAATGAAAATTCTATATTAACTTACAAGATTTCAGGGTCGGGTGATAATCTATCAGAGTTTATCTTGACAGAACCTGAGTCAGTATCCGATGAAGTAAAATTAACAGGTATGAGAGTATACATCACAGAACTTAACAATGCAGTTTACTACCTAAGGGGTATTAACGCTCTCACTGAAATTACTGAAATTTTCGCTCCGTACCTTATGCAATATCCAAATGTAAAAATCTACTACGATGGAGTACTTATAGACCCTCTAAATGCACAAACTGATTTACATAACTACTCCATAACTAACATTATTGTTCCCAGTGGTAGAACCGTAGATGGCATCTTAACTATCGTCGAATGGGCTTCACCAGGCAAAAGAGGTCTTGTTTTCTGTGATGAAAATG
Source organism: uncultured Nitrospirales bacterium (assembly GCA_964655185.1). Classification (GTDB taxonomy): domain Bacteria; phylum Hydrogenedentota; class Hydrogenedentia; order Hydrogenedentales; family Hydrogenedentaceae; genus Hydrogenedens. The sequence continues at coordinate 6,099 of CAZZMK010000338.1, forward strand.
GATTTGCAAGATACTCTCCCCTACCCAGGTTACACTTTAGAGGCTTTAGTTATACTGCATACTTCAAATCAGAGTACATAAGAATATTAGACCAACAGGGACTGCTCCAGTTGGAAGAACTCAGTGAGGATGTGAAATTTTTGGTAGAAGTATGTAGAAGAAAACTTAGAGAACATTTCATCTTGAGGGAGGGTGAAAAATGCAATCAACTAATCCAAGAATGGAAAGATGAAGGTATCTACCCCGAATTAGATGCTAACGAATCATCAGAAGAACAAAAACTAACAATAAAGATATTTGAAACTTATGCTACTCATCTCTTCCATATAATTAAAGAACTTAACGAATCACCTAAAATAATTAGAGAACTCGTTCTAAAACTAATATATACTTTGGTTAAAGAAAATTCTATACAACTTGCACATATCCTAAATGAAATAGCCAAAATACCTGAAGAAAAAGAAACAGAAATAAAAATGTTAGAAGAAGAGATACGAGGATGTGGAAAAAACTCCACATAATAATTTTCTCAGTCCCGTGTATACTTATTTTTTCTTATAATGCCTTATCGCAGGATATTTTAAGTAACCTATTAGATATTTTGCCTTTAGAATTCGAAATTGGATGCTGGTCCATATATGAAGTAAAAGATTTCTCCACCAAAACTACTGTCCTTTTACGAGAAGCAATAACGGGAGAAGAAATGCTTAACAACCAAAAATGTTATTGGTTAGAAGCGGAGGTAATACCTACTATAGGATTTCCATCGATATACCGATTTCTAATTCAGCCTGAAAAGAACGGAAAGCACAAAATACTTAAGATAGTCGTAAGAGAAGGGGCAAACTTACCCGAAACTTATCTTTCTGAGTCCGTTCAAAGTCAGGAAGAAAAATCAAATGCAAGGAAAAAATTTATAAAAGAAGAAGAAATAGAATATAAGAGTGGTAAAATCAAGGCAAAACATTATACTATAAAAACCGAAGAAAAAGAGGTGGAAGTGTGGACTACATCCGAAATAAAGCCGTTAGGTTTAGTAAAACTACGATCAAAAGATGGAGAAGTAACCTTAATCAGATATGGCAAAGGGGGGGAAGAAGCCAAATCTAATCTTGAAATAAGCACACATAGGGATTATAAAAGTGATGAAGATAAAAAGAGTAAAAATGGAGATGTTGCGGTAAAAGTAGAAAAAGAGTAATTAGGATGTTTGTTTATAATTATAAAAATGTAAAAAACATTTATTTAGTATTAGAAGTACTTTTTATCGCCTACCTAATACTTGGAAGCAATTCTTGTACTACTACCAAAAATAAGAAGGAGGAAAAGATAAGGGCTGGAGAATACATTCAGTTTGTTCCTGAATCGCAGATAGTTCCTATTCAGTGTTTAGGAGGGAGATATCCACAGATTTTTAATTCCGAAAGTCAAGCAGAATGGTCAATTTCTCCTATTAATGATACCGTAAATATAAAAATTATTCTCGACTCAAGTTTTCCTGATATGAGTATTGCGTACGATAGTGTAAGGTTAAGGAACTTCGAAATACAACTTGTACTCAATGAGCAAACACAATTTCAACCTGTTCAAATAATAGTTGACAAAAATCTTGTAGAAACACAAGAAGGAACAATAAGAAGGTTCAAGCGAAATATAGAACTATCATTTCCTATATTAGCCTCACAAATTATGGTGCCTAAGGAAGGATTGCAAAACACTTCTGTCAATTTAGTAATAAAAGGCTATGATACTGTATTTTGTTTTACATGGAAGCCTAAACCAATAGAAGTAGAAGTCCCTCTACCGATGAAAATTGAAGCAGGGAAACAATGTTTTTCCGATAAGGCTAAAAAAACCCATAGGAAAGTGTTAAACTGGACACATACGTTTGACTAAATCTCTCAAAAAAACACAAACCGACACAAAACTTAAGAAAAACATAAAAAGAAATAAAAAGAAAGCAAAAACTTTACTCGTAATTAAAATAATTATTTGGGGATGGGTATTATTTACTCTTTCTATTTTGTTATTACCACCGATTAGAAATTACTTCGCTATAAAAGCGATTCAGAACTGGGTACATCCCGAATTAGGTAAAATAATGTTTGCGAACGAACTTAGGTTCAATCTTTGGGACTCATCAATAACTATTAAAGAACTAACAATAAAAAATCCTCCACCTTATCCTTCTGATTATCTATTAAGATTTGAAAATCTTAGGATAAAACCAACTTTTTTCAATAATAAGGAAATTTCTCCTGCTTTGAAATTAGATTCGGAAAAACTGTGTCTAAATATATATAAAATACCGAATTATGGAATAAACATAATATATTTAATAGGCTCAATGAAAACAACAAATGAAACAAAAAGGGCTGATTTTCTCTTACCATTCTCTGAGTTATCGTTTTCAAAAGGCGAAATAACTTTTTCACAAAGTATAGAACCCATTTCGATTCCCATTCAATCTTCCGAACCACGAGACCCAAATGTAGAAAGATATGCATATAATGAAGAATATATAATAAAATTAAATACTCATAAATACTCAGATATTATGGAGAA
>CAZZMK010000339.1:0-7549 GCA_964655185.1 uncultured Nitrospirales bacterium
GCATTGCCAAAGTTATATCTTGCTACGATTTGCCTATTTTTGTCTGCTTTATTGTGGGGAGTTTACAGTGTTTACGGGAAGCATACCGTGGCACATACGCTTCATCCTATTCCGATGTTCGCAGTTATATCAATATACACAACCGCAGGGCTATTAGCGCTTGGTTATTTTATTGGTGAGCCAGATAAACTTTTGTCTGCATCTGTAAATACCTGGGCAATAGCTATATTCTCGGGCATATTACCTATAGCAATAGCACATTCTGCATTTCACTACTCGCAAAAATATCTTGGCTCTGCCTTTACGAATACTATGTTGACGCTTACTCCGCTAACTACACATGCAATGGCTTTAATTATCTGGAGGGATGAGGCACTAAATTTTATTCAGTGGATTGGCACAGCCATACTTTTGACAGGTTGCACAATGGTACTCTGGGCAAAATCGGCTAATAATAATATATAGTTTTTTCTAATACCAGTATTTTTTATTGGATTCTCATTTTGGTAATAATGTCGCACGGCAAAGATTTACGGTATTCGTCAATGTAGAGACCTATTTTTTCAAATGGAATAGGCTCGAATTTAATGTTGAGAGAGGAGATTATATTTTCATCTAAGGCAAAAATGCCATTACTCGCATTCGGGAATAGATTATCGTCAGTAGTTTCTAAATTGTCCTGCATAACAAAAACTGAGGGGGCTCTTATTATTAATTTGTCACATTTCCAGAAAATATTATTTGTTGCGGTGTTAAGATTAATATTTTCATTCAATTTCTGGAGTTCAGGGTACCTTGTGTAGTAAAGGTCCATATCAACATCCTGGTTTTCGAGTACTCCTTTTACAAAATCTTCCCAATGTTGTTTAGGCCAGGGAGTACAACTTATTCCTACTGAGCATTCAGCAAAGATATTATTCTTGATTAAATTATCTTTGCCACCGTGAATTTGCACAGCACCGAAAAAGCCATTATATGCTGAGCCCTTGTAGAATATATTGCCGTAGATGTATACACCCGATATAGCATCGTCGAGTCTTACAGAGCCTTGCATTTTTAAGCCTTCTTTGTTCCAATTGCCGATGTGATGCCAGTAGTTATAGCGTATTACTAGACCTCTATAAGTTGGATTACCCCAGGTATCAAGTGCCCCTTGGTCATCAGATTCTAACAAGACATTACATACCTCATTAAACTCTACGGTTATATCATTGCCATCCACGCGAAAAGCACTACTTGGGTTATTCTTCACATAGTTATGCGATATAGTATGTCCAACACCGTAGGCATATACCGCGGGATTATATGTCCTGTCAATTCTTGCAAGGTCAGAGAAATAGCAGTTATCTACTTTATGCTCGCTTCTATCTAAGTTTTTTCTGTCTCCACCACGAAGATATACTCCGCCTTTCCCAAGATGAACAAAATCACAAGATTGCACGATATGGCTTTTCCCTTTGTCGATGGTAATGCCATATCCACCGGACTTGGTAAAAGAGCAACCCGCAATTTTAATGTGCTCTCCATCAAAAACCTGCACAATATTACCTGCAAACAGAGAAAAGTCTATGTTTTCGAGAGAAACATATTTTGCTTTGTCGAATACAAATGCAGGCGATTCGAAGAGTGAAAGTTCAATTGTAGCGCCTTCTATTGGGGCTGGGGGGTAGAAGTATAGTATTAGCGTATTTCTATCGAGATACCACTCGCCCGGTGAGTCAAGTTCACAAAGTAGGTTCAGAGCATAGAAGCGTGCACCTTCTCTATAGCCGTAAGCGGAACTTGAGTATTTGAGTTTTATCTCCTGATTCTCGGGGTTAATGGACTCCACTGACTCGTATGAATCCGCCCAGTCAAATTGCCAATATCCGTGCAAAAGGATGTTGTTCTCTTTAGCCCACTTATCGAGTGGGCAGTCTCGAACCTTTAGTTTTACATCTTTCAAAAGTTTATAGTGTGGGTTTTCACTAACAATCTCTCCAATTACTTTATCTACATTAATAAAGCCTGTATTGGGAAATCTTGCTATCGTCATAGGTTCACCATTAAAAAATAATTCTGGACAGGGAAAGGTCCTATAGTTAGCGTAACTTCTATCGGGGTTTCTTACGCGCTGGCTTCCAAAGCCACCTAACTCGAGTGGAGGAACAGAGGTAATTCCATACTCTTTTAAGTCTACGCAGTATATCTTATCTACGACCTCGTTTTTTATCATTTCTATACCAGGTTCATTTGACAATTTCTTGAGGCCTTTAATTTCTATTCCACCTGAAATCTTTGCTCTGTGACCATCTTCAGACTTTATAATAATAGGTTTATTTTCTTCTCCGCTATGGGTCTCTTTGAAAATTAAGGTGTTAGATATATTGTAAGTCTTGGCTTTAAGAACAATTTCTATTCCGCCATCAGGTAAGCCTCCTTCAGCCTTTAAATCTTCAACCTTAGATAATATTTTAGAAAGTTCAGAAGAATCTGAAATTGTAATCCGTTTCTCTTCTATATTTTTGCTTGTGTTGGAAAAATTCTCTGAGTTTAAGTCTCCCCAAGCGGTAAGAAAACTTGTCGAAACCAAAATGGCAAAGAGAAAAAAGACAGATTTTAGATGATTTTTTCTCATATCACTATCTCCTATTTTATGCAAGTGTAAGGACAAATTATAACTAATTATTATTTAATTTGAAGAACTATAGGAAATGGGTAACACTTGTCTTGGTGTATCATCTGCGAAATTCATAACATCCTAAGGAAGTGGTATCTATGAACCGATACATAGAACCTAAGAGGGCGATTAGCCAATCGCGTCAGAGGGCGATTAGCCAATCGCCCCTACATGTTACCTATGTCCTATAGGTGAGCATTTAACTCAAAGTAATCATGGGAAAGTTCCGATAGTTCGCTATATATTGGTAAGATCAGGGCTGATGGGTATTCGCTTGAATGATAAATATTGTTCTCTGCTTTTGTTGTGTAGGTGTGTTTTCTGAAAGGCTCGCCGGTATTGGGATTTGGTTCATAGCGTGGATTGCTTGCGGATATTATAGTGATTCTTATGCGATGTCCAGGAGGTAAAACTAATGCGGTGTCCCATAGGTCTATATTATACTCGTACACTTTACCTGGCTCGATAAATTCTTCTTTCGTTACAGTGTTCCTATAGCGTGCTTTTACCATTCCTTCATTCATAAGCATAGACCTGCCATCAGGGTATACATCGCAGAACCTCACACCAAAATCTGTATCCTTTACATCAGTCGAAGCAAACAAACGAACTTTTAATGTGCCCAAGAGGACGAGTTCCTTCTTGAGGGGAGGAGAAGTAAAAACAAGCAAATCTTTTCTTTTTTCTATTTCTCTTTGGTCATGAGGACCGGAAGGCGGAATAAGATTATTTCCGCCGAATGATGGTGTTGGGTCTTCAGGGTCGTAGATATAAGTTGAATAAGGCTTCTCGGAGGATTGCGGAGGAGTTGTGCTTAATATGTTTCCCTCTCGTAAGTATAAATTTAGAAAAGTGTCTCTTCGTGGATAGGTGTTAGTGAATAGCCATCTATTTCCTACTTCTCCGGGGTTCTCTGGGTCAGCCATGAGGAATAATGCGACCAATGGTTTTTCTAATACTCCATTGTTTTCACCTTTTAACCAATAATCAAACCATTCTCTAAAACTCCCGAACTTTTCATCTATGTTTAATTTGTCTCGGTCCTCTAGTTTCAATTCACCTGGTGGAGCACCGTGGGCGAGCGGATGGATAATGAGTTTGCATTTTCCGAAAGCAGGTGAAAGATTATTAGAATTTACTGCATCAAAATATCTAATTGAACTTTTCAAGAAGATATCAAACCAGCCTCCAACTATAAACACAGGGGCTTTTACTAAGTTTGCTCTGCTGAAAGCATTTCTACCTTCCCAGTATTCGTCATAGGTAGGATGTTCTATAATTTCGGGTAAGGTATCCTTAGCGGGTCCCCATTCCTCAATGGTGTTCTTCCTATAACAGCCATTTTCGAAGACAGCATCGTAGAAGTTATCGCTTCCAGCAGCAAGTAGTGCACAATTAATATCATTCACACCTGATGATAATAGGAGTTTTGCGGTAATGGCAGAAGCGGAAAAGCCCATCAATCCTATCTTTCCGTTGCACCAGGGTTGTTTCTTGAGCCATTCTAATGTATCTATGCCGTCACGCATGCCTGGACCACCCCAACCATCACTTTTGAAAACTTCCCACTTCCCTTCTGAGCCAACTGTACCCCTCAGATTTTGCACAATCACAGCATAACCCGCCTTCACAAATTGCTCGTGCATTTTGATTACTTCATTCCGATTGTATGGGGTACGCTCAAGTAGAACTGGAAAACTCCCTATCTTATCCGGACGCCACAACACTGCTTTTAACTTCACTCCATCACTCATTGGGACCTCAACTTCTTCAATCTGAGAAAGAAGGTTACAACAAGGAAATATGACTATCACCGTAACTATAATTGCAAGAGTGCGAATCCTTAGTTTCACAGCAATTCCTCCTCATAATCTTGGTGGAAAATTGCATATATAATATTCAAAATAGGACGTATATAGCCACATTGATAAGTTAGTTATTATGAAGTAAATCAAAGGAAGAAAATTAAACTATAGATAGAGGTGTTTATTGGCATTTTGCTATACGAACAAGTTGAAAGAGGGTATAAAGGTCTATAAACACAATTTGGTCGGTTTTTGCTTTTACTCGTTCTATAACTTCTTTATGCCAGGAAGGCGACTTGAGGATGGTGCGGATAACACAGAAGGAAGGCTTGGGCTCTCGGGCATAACGGAGAAGTGTCTCGGATGCAGTTTCAGGATTGCCGTGTAAATCAATACCCATCCGAAGAAACGGGAGTTTATTATTGAAACAGCCAATTCTAAGTATTTTTTGTGCCACAATGCCATCAGGAGAAAACTGGTAGTATGCTTCAAATCCATCTGGAGGCATTGGAGGTGCATATCCATCAATGATAAACCCCGTAATTGTAAGGTCAAATCGTCTACCATAGTACAGATTGTGAGAAATCCATGTTCTGAATCCATCATCCACTCTATTCTCACGCGCAGATTTTGCTAACATTCCGGGGTTAAGATACCCCGCTCCTGAGTCTCCATATACAAACCAGTCTTTGGGTGTAGCATTGGTTCTTACATAGTCGAAAACATGGGGGACGCGTCGGCAAAGGTTAGGGTTGAAGGGCCAGGAGCAGGAAATCTCGCCACGGGCTGGGTCGGACCACCATTGAGGGATCTTTTGGTGCAACCAGGCTGAGGAGTCAAAATCGCCCATATAAAAAGATATATATACCTTGGGAACAATATTTCCGTTGCTATCCAAATAATTCTCTCTTTTCAAATCCTCAATTGAAGGCCGAGGATTTTGCTGATAGAATCGTTTTAATGGATAATGTTGGTAAAAAGAAGCGTTAGCCAATCCTGCTAATCCCAAGGCATCTGCGTCTATTACACCGTTATAACCAGAAACAATTTTAACAAGTTCCCACTCCGTAGGCACAGCGTCATGCTTTCCACCTGCATTTCCCTCGTTTGTGTATTTCCATATCCACGGGACAAAGCCGCCTATTTGAAAAATGGCACCACCAGTATTTTTATACATGGAATACAATATTTCTTTTAATATCTCGCGGTCACTCCCCAATTTTTGGTCAGGTTCGTCAATCGGAGTTTCATCATCCCAAACACCTAAATCAAAGAAGAAAGCACGGCGAGAGATGAAGAAATCATGATTCATTATAGTTGAGTTTGGGAAAGACGCAGAGAATGGACTTCGAAACCAATAAGCATCAATATAATAAGCCATAAATTCGGGGCTACATAGTCCTGAATCTAAAAACTTATTCTTTGCCCAAAGATAGCATTTATACTTCAAACTCGGGTTGTCCGATGGAGAAATAGAATTCGAATCTATCTCAGTGGATAATTTACCTGTCGCAGGGTCTATTAGCCAGCGAATGTTGTTTGTAAATGGCAATTTAGTGTTCATTACTTTAGTAAACACGCTCTTTTCATCCGTATCGTACCTCAAACAGATTCGGTTCTCTATACCGCTTATAGTACTGGCAAGGTTAGAAGTTGGAGGGACCAATTCAGAATAAACTACTAAACCATGAATAAAACTCTGAAAAATCTCTAATAGGGATGTCCAGTTATCAACCTTAACTATCTTTTTATTTTCCAACCATCCGCCGGGCTTTTGAAATTCATTCCACCAGAAATCATCATACTCTTTTTGAAATCGGACATATAATCGTGGTTCAGCACGATTGACTACACCCTGGAGAGATGACAACAGATGACCAGTATCCCACACCTCTTTAGCCTCAGTAGGTATTTTCAAATCAACGGTATTAGCCCACGAAAAATCGTAATAGTAGATGTGACTCTCTGCTTCGACAGCAAAAAACAATATCATCGAGGCAAACAAGATATTACTCATCTAACTACTTCTCCTCCATATAATAATATTTCGCGAATATTGTGCATACAAATATAACCTAATCTCAAACACCTTTTCTTCTCAAGAAAAACCTAAATAAACCAAACTATACGCCCCTAAGTAAGCAAGTATGAATTTGCTACCTTTTTCTATTTATATGGTCAATAAAAACTGTTCTTGATATTTTTAAATCGGGGGTTTTTAGTGCATCAGGGAAGGGATAGAATTTTTTGGGGATTTTGATGGGAGGTAGTTTGGTCTTTAAGTAGTTTAATAATTCTGCCTCAGTTTTATTTTCCTCAAAATCAAGGTATGCAATAGGTACCTTTCCATATTCATCATCTTCCTGAGGTATAACGATAACTCTTCTAACATACCCGCTTTCTAATATACAGGTTTCAATTTCTTCAGGATAAATGTTTTCGCCCGCACAAATGAACATATTATCTTTTCTACCCAAAACACATAGATATCCATCTTCGGTCCATTTCCCTATGTCACCTGTTCCGAACCAGCCTTCTTCGTCAAAAGGTGTTTTTAATTTACCATCCTCAAGATAACCTTCAAATCGAGTCGGGCCCCTTACATATATTTCCCCTTTGTCATTTAGTTTTACCGAGCCAGGTATTAGAGGCTTTCCTGATGTAAGTAAGTGCTCTAATGTGTCGTTTTCGAGCGTAGTTGTAATTTGTGAAGCCATTTCACTCATTCCATAGGTTGTATATAGACGCCAACCATATTCGTAGGCTGTTTTTACAAGTCCACCAGGAACAGGACCTCCTCCAACCAGTATTGCTTTAAGTTTTTTCATTTTTTCTTTCAAGATAAATGAATTCGAATTTATTATTCGCCAGAGTATTGTACTCACAACAGAAATATGGGTTACTTCCTCAGGGAAATTATCTGAGTATAAAATTTGGATATCATCGGGGATAAAAACTCGGGCACCTCCTACGATTGCACGAAAAATAATAGATAGTCCCGAAACATGAAAGACCGGAAGAGACAACAACCAAGTATCGGTATCGGTGAATCTTATATTCTTATTGCTGTATTGCGCATTAACCA
>CAZZMK010000340.1:0-11870 GCA_964655185.1 uncultured Nitrospirales bacterium
TTTAGAGTTATAGTTACTAATAATTAATAATAAACCTAAAAGCAGTTTAAAAACAATATGCATTTAGGGATTTTATTAGTGGCAGGTAGTTATGTCTGGTGAGGCAACCGAAAAAGATAACTGGCTAAAGATAAGTGATATAGTTCCTGAACGTGCAACCCCTATGCTTCGCCAATATCTGAGGGCAAAGGCGGAATGTGGTAATTCTTTGTTGCTATTCCGTATGGGGGATTTTTATGAGTTATTTTTCGATGATGCGTTTGAGGCATCGCGTATTCTCGGTATTGCATTGACTTCGCGTGATGGCGAGGCAAAAGAGGGTAGAGTTCCGATGTGCGGAGTGCCTGTGCGGTCTATAAACTATTACCTGTCGCGGTTAATCAAGGCGGGGAAGACTGTGACGATATGTGAGCAGGTAGAGGACCCGAAACTTGCAAAAGGGATAGTAAAGCGGGCTATCGTAAGGACAGTAACACCCGGAACCGTGATTGAGCCTGAACTTCTGGAGGAGGGAATAAATAATTTCCTTGCCTCGCTTGTAGTAGTGGGAGAAAAAGCGGGGATGGCATTAGTCGATGTGAGCACGGGTGAATTCCTGGTTACCCTGTTGTCTTCACCGTTGGAGAGGGCAATTAGTGACGAACTTGTGCGGATGAAGGTAGCAGAAATTCTGGTGCCGGAGAATATTCCATCCACTATTGTTGATTTTATTACCCGTTCTTTCCCGGAGGTTGTGATTACTCGCCAGCCACCAGAGAAGTTCGATGTGGAATTGTGTGCGGAGAGTATCCTAAGGCATTATGGTTTATCTACATTGAAAGGATTAGGTATCGATGCAAATGCAGAACTAATATCAGCGGTAGGTGCGGTTCTACAGTATTTGACACAGACGCAGAGAGAAGCAGTCCCGTATTTGGAGTTGCCGAGGCTTTATCTCCCTAATCAATATGTAATATTGGACTCAAATACACAGCGGAATCTTGAATTGGTGGAGAGTCTTTACGACCGTTCGAAGAAAGCCACTTTACTCGGGGTACTTGACCGCACACTAACACCAATGGGATTGAGACGGTTGAGGCAGTGGATGCTCCATCCTTTGCGGGATATAAAGGAGATAACATTGAGATTGGATGCTGTGGAGGAATTAAAGACCGATGCAGGATTAAGGCTCTCTGTTAGGGAGTTGTTGAAAGGTTTGGGTGATGTGGAGAGAGTAATAGGAAGAATTACAGCCCAGAGCGGGAATCCAAGAGACCTGCGTGCGCTTTGCTATAGTCTAAAATATCTGCCGAAGATAAAGAAGGTGCTGGAAAGGTGCGAATCGGAACTTTTGAGAGAAATTTGTCAGCAAATAAAAGAACTGCCTGAAGTAATTTTGTGTATTGAGAGTGCAATTGTTGAGAACCCGCCCGCTTCTGTTAGTGAAGGTGGCGTGATTAAAGATGGGTATAATGCTGAACTTGATAGACTTCGCTCTTTGATGAGAGGCGGGCGCGAGTGGATAGCAAGTTTACAGAAGAAGGAAAGGGAACGCACAGGGATACAGAATTTGCGGATTGGATATAACAAAGTATTCGGCTATTACATAGAAGTAAGCAAAGGTCAGACCTCGCTTGTACCGCCAGATTATCAGCGGAAACAAACACTGGTGAATGCTGAAAGGTATGTTACGCCAGAACTGAAGGCAAGGGAAGAAGAGATTCTGACTGCTGAGGAGAGAAGTATAGCGTTGGAAGAGGAATTGTTTGTAAGCGTTAGGGAACAGGTGAGTAAATTTGCAAACAATATTCAAACGAATGCGGATGCAGTGGCTTTGTTAGATGTTTTGCAGTCATTAGCAGAAGTGGCAAGTTCTATGAATTATTGCAAGCCGATAGTGGATTCTTCGGAGGAAATAGATATTAAGGGAGGTAGGCACGCAGTAATAGAAACACTGCTTGGTCCGAGTTCTTTCGTTCCGAATGATACTTATCTCAATACGGATGATAAAAGGTTGATGATAGTTACTGGACCTAATATGGCTGGCAAGTCTACATATCTTAGGCAGGTTGCCCTTATCACATTGATGGCGCAGATGGGCAGTTTTGTTCCGGCGGATTATGCACGAATTGGTGTGGTGGACAGGATATACACGCGGGTAGGTGCATCGGATAATCTCGCAAGGGGTGAAAGCACATTTATGGTTGAGATGATAGAGACCGCAAATATACTCAACACTGCAACATCAAAAAGTTTGCTTGTGTTAGATGAAATTGGGCGTGGAACGAGCACCTACGACGGAATAAGCATAGCGTGGGCTGTGGCTGAATTCATACATAATCGAATTCAGGCTCGCACAATGTTTGCAACGCACTATCACGAACTTGCAGAACTTGCGAACCACCTTAAAGGTTGTTTTAATGTTAATGTGGGTGTTAGGGAGTATCAAGATAGGATAGTGTTTTTGTATCGCGTTTTTGAGGGTGCTACAGACCATAGTTACGGTATACATGTAGCGAAACTTGCAGGACTACCCCCAATAGTTATCCGCAGAGCAAATGAGATTATGGATTCGCTTGAGAGTGGCGATTTCTCGTTCAAACGCGAACCACAACAACTTTTGCTTTTCAATATTCAGGAGCCAAACGGGAAGGAATTGGAAATTCTGGAGGAGTTAAAGAAAATAGACCCTGATAAACTTTCTCCGAGGGAAGCGCTGGACATTCTCTATCACCTCAAAGCACTCATGAATCAAGTGGAATCGGAGAAAAGAAAGTAATAATAACTTATGCTATATTAGTTAATTTTTTGTAAAATATCTACAGTTTGTGTAGGAACACAATTTAATGAGGGATAAGGAGAATTGTTATGGAGTTTAGAAGGTTAGGATTGACTGATGTTAAATTGCCGGTGGTATCATTTGGTGCTTGGGCGATAGGCGGTTGGCTGTGGGGTGGAACAGATGATGAGCAGGCTATTCGCGCGATAAAACGAGGAATAGATTTGGGCGTGACCTGTATCGATACTGCGCCTGTATATGGGTTTGGGCATAGTGAAACTATTGTTGGGAAAGCAATAGAAGGTATCAGGGATAAGGTTATAATAGCAACTAAGTGTGGGTTGAGATGGGATACTACTGAGGGAGAGTTTTTCTTTGATACAGTTGACCGCGATGGCACTCCGCTTAAGGTTTATAAAAATTTAAAACCTGCCTCAATTAAGTGGGAGTGTGAGAATAGTCTGAGGCGGTTGAAGGTCGATGTGATAGACCTTTATCAATGCCATTGGCCTGATAAGACAACCCCTATTGAGGATACGATGGAGGCTTTATTGGACCTTCAGAAGGAAGGGAAAATAAGGTATTTGGGGGTTAGTAATTTTACAGTGGATATGATGAAGGAGTGTCTAAAGAAAGGCAGGATAGAAAGCGACCAGCCGAAGTATAATGCTTTGGAAAGGGATATTGAGAAAGATGTATTGCCCTTCTGCAGGGAGAATAACATATCGGTGCTGGCATATAGTCCCTTGGCGCAGGGTTTGCTGACCGGCAAAGTCACGCTCGATAGAGAATTTCCAAAGGGAGATTTGAGAAGAGACAAGGCAATGTTCTCTATGCCTAATCGTAGGCGAGTTTTAGATATGCTTGAGAAAGTAAAGCCTATTGCAGACGGATATGGTATTACTCTTGGTCAACTCTTCATAGCGTGGACAGTGCACCAACCGGGTATAACTACCGCACTTGTGGGAGCGAGAAATGAGGCTCAAGTTGAGGAAAATGCGAAAGCAGGTTCTGTAAAGTTATCCGAAAGCGATATCGCCCAAATTAACAAGGCTCTCGCAGAGATGGAACCCTTAGAGATTTAGGGAAGGAGAATAATTTTTTGTCTCTACAATTATTTAGCCGAGAAGTCGTATAATCTAAAAAGAAAAGATTATAGAAAGGGAAAACCATGGATAAAAAAGATGTGAATACCGCTTTTGAATTACTGTATGAAGCAATTGATGAGTTTCTAAACACGATAACCAAGGAGATAAAAGAAGTATCAGGCACGCAAGATTTTGATAAAGCAATACGACTTAGTGAATACGGCAAGTGTATATCATCTTTTATAGAGAAGGTAAAATCCCTTCAAAAAGAATGGCAAAAGATTTTCAAAGAAAGGGTTTCTATTCAAGTTGGGAAAAGAAGTAAAGGGAAACTGAAAAAAGGCTTAAGAACGCCAGAAGAAAAATATAGAATTCCTATATTGGAATCCCTCATTGAATTGGGTGGAGAGGCGAAAGTTAAAAATGTTTTAGAACTCGTCCAAGGGAAAATGAAAAGCATCTTAAATAAATATGATTATGAAAAGTTACCGGGCAAGAAGCAGATTAGATGGAAAAATACTGCTCAATCGGTTAAAAACAAGATGAAAGAAGAGGGATTATTAACCGACGACCGTCGTAAAAGAATGTGGAAAATCACGGAAAAAGGTAGGACCTATTATCTCCAAAATAGAGGCTAATCTTAACCTCCCATCCAAATACAAACAATTATTGTCTTTTGGCTAATTGGTTGAGATTTTTTATTTTTAATTCTCTAATAATTTAACAATATAGTTTTGCTTTGTTAAAATCTAAATATATATCCTTCCTCAGTATAAATTAAATTTAAATTTGGATGGGATTACCAATGAGAATATCTCTATTAGTTAAATTGATTTTGCTTGGAATCCTTTTTACGGTTTTGCCGTCCGTAATATTTTTCTTTAAATGTATATTATCAAAGCAAAAATGTTGAAGATATTGTTTTAATGCGGGCAGATGAGTCAGCAAAGGTAGATATGAGACATATACTCGAGGGTGTTTATACTTTATGCGAAACACAGCAGGAGGTGCTGAGTAGTTTTGTAGCAAGCAGTTTAGAAGTGGCTAAGGAGGTATTGGAAAATACTGGGGGCCTATCCATAGACCCAACTGTAAGCATATCTTGGGAAGCGAAGAACCAGTTTAGTGGAGAGGTTAAAACGGTTACTCTTCCGGGGGTTCGAGTTGGGAGTAAGTTAATCATGCCTAACAAAGACCCGAATATAGAATCTCCTGTAGTGGACAAGGTTAAACAACTTCAGGGTGTTACCTGTACTTTGTTTCAGCGAATGAATGACGAAGGTGATATGCTCAGGGTATGTACAAGTGTGATTGGAAAAGATGGTAAGAGAGGAGTTGGCACATATATACCTGCAAAAGAACCTGACGGTAAACCAAATGTTGTGGTAAGCACTGTATTAAAAGGTGAGAGGTATACAGGGAGGGCTTTTGTGGTTGATAAATGGTATATTACGGCTTATGATCCCCTCAAAGACAACAGAGGAAATATAATAGGGATGATATACACAGGCATTCCTCAGGAAAGTGCAACTACATTGAGGAAGGCTATAATGGACATTAAAATAGGCAAAACTGGTTATGTGTTTGTTTTTAATGCTAAAGGTGCTAATAGAGGAGAATGTGTAATTTCGTATAAAGGGACAAGGGATGGAAGAAATGAATGGGAAACGAAAGATGTGGATGGAAAGTTCTTTGTCCAAGAAATTATAAACAAGGCTTTGAGCCTTAAGGAGAATGAAGTAGGAGAGGTCTATTACAGATGGAAGAATCAAGATGACCCGCAACCTCGACAAAAAATTGCATTGGTTAGTTACTTTGAGCCGTGGGATTGGGTAATTGCGGCGAGTGCTTATATGGATGAGTTGCAAGAGGTCAAAGATGACCTAAGGAGGGCATTTACGAAGTTGTTATTGAACATATTGATTATTTCTATAGTAGTTGTTGTTATAGCGGTAGTGGTTTGGTTTATGATAGCAAGGGGTATGAGTAAAAGATTACTTGCGGTATCTTTACAGGTAACTGAGACTTCCAATCAAGTTGAGTCTGCATCGGCTCAATTAGCGGAGAGTAGTCAGCAAATGAGTTCGGATGTTAGTACCCAAGCTTCATCGTTAGAAGAGACTTCTGCGTCTATGGAGGAGATGTCTGCACGGGTTCAAGAAACTGCGGTGAATTCTCAGGAGGCTGTTAAAAAGATTAGGGAGGTTCAAGATTTAGCGGGGCAGAGTGCCTCAGCAGTGTCCGAATTGAATAGTGCGATGGAAGAAATCAGTACTACATCCGAACAAACAAAGCAAATAGTAAAAATGATAGAAAATATTGCATTTCAGACCAATTTGCTTGCCTTGAATGCTGCTGTGGAGGCAGCAAGAGCAGGCAAGGCAGGGAGGGGGTTTGCGGTAGTTGCCGAGGAGGTTAGGAATCTTGCACAACGGAGTGCAAAAGCGGCAAGAGAGACTTCTGAAATTTTGAGTAGTAGTGGGGTAAGTGTGGAAAGAGGGATAGAAGTAGCAAGGCGGGTAAGCGAGGCTATAAGGGTTATGGTGGATACTCTTGAGAAAGCGGTTACATTAGTATCCGAAGTATCCAATGCATCGGTGGAGCAATCGCAGGGCATTGAACAAGTAAATATGGCAATAGCATCAATAAATCAGGTTACACAAAATATATCGGCGGTATCGGAAGAATCGGCTTCAACCGCGGAAGAACTCTCTGCATTGTCCCTTCAGTTGAAGCAACTTGCGGATTCACTATATGAGTTAATAAGTGGGAAAAAGGAGAACGAAGGATAAACGGGTATACAATATTAGAAGTTAGAAATGAATAATTGTTCATCTCTACATTAGTTTGATTATTCAATGACTATTCCATATAGCCGAGTGATTTTAGTTGTTCTTTTAGTTCGGGGGGAATTTCTTTAGTTGTGGGCTGAGTCTGTTGGGTTTGAACGGCTTTTGGAGTGCTTTCTGTGAGTGTTTTTTGGAGAAGATTTAGAAGTAGGTTTTTGATTTCGGAGAAATTGGGATTATTGGAAAGGTTATTTTTTTCGCCGGGGTCATCGGAAAGGTTATAAAGTTCCTGTTCTGCAAATCCTCGTGGGTTATCTGGGTTAGCAAGTATTAGTTTGTTGTCTCCTTGGCGGATAGATTTCATAATTTGCCCCACCGTGTCATTTTCGGCGATAGAATGAGAGATTTTGGACAGGTTATCGTAATTAATTTTGCCGTCTTTAGTAAGGAGAGGTATACCCTGAAACGAATGTGGTATTTCTGCACCTGCACATTCTAGAATTGTAGCAGGGATATCAATTGCTCTGACCATTTGAGTTACCTGGATATTTGAGTTTTCTGATGATTTCAATCTCTCGGGAACCTTTATTATAAGGGGGATATGTAACATTTCTTGATACAAAGAAAATCCATGCCACCAACCTCCGTGTTCTTCAAATTCTTCTCCGTGGTCTGAGGTGAATATGATGAATGAGTTCTGGTATATACCACTTTTTTTCAGTTCGGAGAAAAGTTTCCCGAGGTGTTCATCAAGGTATTCTATTTCTGATATGCAAGCATCTTTTAGGGATTTAGTGAGATGTGATTTGGGTTTGTC
The DNA here is from genome assembly GCA_964655185.1 of uncultured Nitrospirales bacterium. Classification (GTDB taxonomy): domain Bacteria; phylum Hydrogenedentota; class Hydrogenedentia; order Hydrogenedentales; family Hydrogenedentaceae; genus Hydrogenedens. Next base: position 7,453 of record CAZZMK010000340.1, read on the forward strand.
GCCGAGTAGTGCACGGGCGAAGAAGTCTTTTTGATTGTGCCTGTTGTAGAACGGGTCGTGAGTATCCATATAATGTATGGAAAGATAAAATGGGTTATTGTGCTTATAGTTGTGGAACCAGGTTAGAACATCTTTATTTACATCCTCTGCGGGATGGTAGAAGTATCGGATGTCGGGAGGTACTTTTAAGAATTTATGGAGGAGTTGAGAGATTTTTGCATGGATTCTTCTGAGGATTTCGTATATCGTGAGTTTAGCACTTGTCTCCTGAGCAAGGAACACTCTTTTGGGTTGTAGGTCTGTATACTCAATATAGCCTTTGTTAAAGTGGAAGGAGGAGTGGACATTAGGGTTATTCCCGTAACCTTTTGTGTAGAAACCCGTTTTGGTTAAGACTTCAGCAATTGTGGGTAGATTTGGATTGAGTGGGCTGTTTTTTGTTGTTCCTCCGTGGATATGAGGTAATACACTTGTAAATATAGAGCCGAAGGAAGGTTTTGTCCAGGAAGCCTGAGAATTACAGTCAGTAAATAGGATTGAGTCTTTTATGAACTCGTCGAGGTGTGGTGTTTTTGTTTCGATGTTTTTGTTGTATGCGGGTAGATAGTCCGCTCTTAAAGCATCTGCGATGATGAGAATTATGTTGTAGTTATGTGCGGGGTTGGGGAGGTTATGGGGGGATTCAGTTAATTTTGGTTGAGTGGGTTTAGCAAACTGACTATAACTAAGTCCTGAGATTAAGGGTAAGAGGATAAGTACGGAGAGGAGTATGATTACTCTTTTGGGGGTTAGGATTTTTCGGGCTGTGAAAGCAATAGTATAAAGGATAGATGACAATATGAGAGTGCCTCCAATGTAATAAAGCGAGATAGGTAAGTATGTAAGGTATGAGGTGGGTTTCTGAACGAGGACATCTCTTCTATATCTCCATAGGATAAGTATGTATCCGAGTGAGAGCAGGGTCAAAGCAAAGGTGTTTGTGAATGAAAAAGTTCCGGAAGGGAATTTTTTGATTAGTAAGGGTAGCCATCCAATAATTAGAAAACCTATTGCTAAACCGAGCCCAATTGATATTATGCCGTAGATAAGTGGTCCCCACCATAGAGATTGGAAATCTGTTATGTGTGGGGTTATTTGTATTGTCCACCAGGCTTCTGCGAGTCCACAAAGTTCGCCGGCGAGCACTGCTCCTGCTATTGCAATAAGCAAGTTTCTAATCAAAGTATTGCGAATATTTATAATCTCTTCGGTTGTCAATGTATATAAGTCGGTTGGTATTGATGAACCTTGTTGGGCGGAATTAGCCAATTGGAATTGAATAGTTTCTTTTTTGGGACGCTTGCGGAATGCGAGGAATGGTAGCCCAATGAGGAAAGGCACTACATCACCAACCCACCAACCTAAATGTGCAAACGCGACTACTTTTTGTGGGTTTTCTTTGCTTCCGAGTAGAACGGTGAATACAACTTCTCTAATACCTTCTCCACCAATGGAGGGACCGAGTACAGTTCCATAAATCATAAGCGGGCTTGCAAATAACACATCCCATAAACTGGTATTTTCAGATTTTAAAGCCATCATTGTGCCGAAATACATAAAGCACGCACTTAAGTGAACAGCGATTCCACAAAGGGTTGCTAAAAGTAGATATTTCTTCTGACCCGAATATGCGGTTGCGGAATTGCCAAGTTTTATTAAGATATTTCTTATCTTTCCTGGTGTAGGTATGGAATAGAGAATAATCTGGATTATGTATGGTTGAAGCAGTATTGATAGGAAAAAGAGCACTGCGATTCCAAGAATTAAAAGGATAATAAGCAAAAAGAGGGTGTTAAACTTTAAGAGTTTGAAACCAAGTGGGAATGTCAAAAATACGAGAGTGGTCAAGGATATGAAGCCGATAATCTTTTCTATGAATATAACTGTAGTACACTTAACCACTTCACCCGTGTAGCGGATGGAGTCATAGAGTCTATAGCCATCGAGGCCAATAGTACTCGGCAGGAATATACCTATGGTTCTCCCTATGAACCAACTCTGTATCATATAAGGGAAGGGTATATATATGTTTTGTCCCGCGAGGAGTATTTTCCAGCGGATTACCCCGCACATTATTCCGCCGAGACGAATAAACAAAGCAAAGAGAATCCAAGGGACAGCGTGTGCAGGGTTCATAGATGCAATTTCGTTCCAGAGATGTTGGGGTTTGACCCCACCAAAAGTATCAGGAGGTAAGCCGAATATCTCGGGCCAGAATAGTAAAATAAAAAGCCCTATAGTTACAATTAGTTTTATTGTGGTAAGAAAGACTTTTTTCATTTTCAATTCCTGCTGAAAAGTTATTTTACCTAAGAAGATAGTTCCTAAATGGAAAGATTATTATATAAAAAATTTTGGTTGAAACATACAAGTGAAGGGAATTGAGAACAAAGAGAGTTAATAAAGATAATAAAGATGACAGTGTAAGTTTTCTAAGAGAAGAGGGACTATGTATAATGATTTTGCTCGAGTAAATGGCGAAATAATTAGAAGTAGAAGAGTGTAAGGGTGTGTTTATGCTCGGAAGAAAAGTGTTGTTGTTAGTTTTAATGGCTTTGTTGGCTTTTCAATCTTACGGCTCGATTATTCGGTTAGCAGAAAATTATTGGGAAGAGAAAGCAAAAGTATCCCCACTGATTTTGGAAGGGAGTGCTTTTTCAAAGAGGTTAGATAACGATTCTAAATCATTGTTTTTTGAGTATAAAGGGGAAATAGATTTTGGAATGTTCCAATATGTTTCAATTGAGATAAGTTCAGGTAGTGAGGGAAACTTGGTGTGGGGTTGGAAAAGTAGGAAAAGTGCTTACGAATTAATTTTCCATCCTCGAAGTATGACTATAATTCCGGACGGTAAAGTTCACACATATACTTTCGTTTTGAGATTTATGGATAATCTGTTTTTTGATGTTGCTGAAAGTCTGATATTAGAAGTGAAGGGGGTGTCAGGGAAGGGGATGGGAAACGATTTGAAGTTGAAGCGAGTAATATTCCAACCATACTTAGATTGTAGACCTCGGCAGGTCTCGATACAGGGGGTAACAATGGATGTGTTGTGGGAGAAAGAAATGGAAGTTGAACAAGTTGTTCCGCCAATGAGCAAATTAGTTTTTTATACAGGGGTAATATATGCAAAATTTATTGAGAAAAAGTGCAATCTCTCAGAAATGAGTAGTACTTTAGGAATGGAATTTATTATTCAGACGCGAGTTGATGAAAAAGAAGAGGTTCTATTCCAATCGAAAAGAAATCCTATTGTGAAGCCTGAAGACAGGGGCTGGAAGAGGACAGAGATTGACTTATCAAAGTATGCAGACAAAAAGGTTAAGTTTAAATTTTTGATGGATTTTTTGGGAGATGAGGCGGGAGATTATGGGTTTTGGGGTAATCCAATGATAATTTCCGAGGAGGGACAGGGAAGTCCAAATTCATTCCCTATTTTTATTATATCTTGCGACACCTTGAGACCGGACCATTTACTACCGTATGGTTATAATTTACCGACAAGTCCATATTTGGATGAGTTTGCTAAGGATAGTGTAATTTTTGAGAATGCTTATACGACCCAACCATTTACACCAGTAGCCCATATGAGTTTGTTAACAGGACTTTACCCTGAGAATCACGGGGTTAAAAGTAATATAGATGCTTATTTGCATGTGCGAACTTTAGCAGAAGTTCTAAGGGAGTGTGGGTATCAAACAGCGGGATTTGCTGGTTTTCTGTGGTGGTTTTTGCCATCGCGCGGGTTCTCCCGAGGAATGGATTTTTTTTCAGTACCAGGTGCTACGGGGAATAGTCAGAGGTCGGTGTTTGAGGTCCACGAAGAAGCGAAGCAATGGATAAGAGAAATAAAAGATAAGCGAATATTCGTATTTCTTCACAACTATGATATTCATTCCTTATTAGATAAAGGCTTGCCTTATGATGCAAAAGAGGAAAGATTTAAGATGTTTTCTCGTGTATACGAGGAACCATCCTTTATATATCAAAACTGTGAGGACATCCCCTCGGGAACCTGGCTTTTAGTTTACGCAACATTTGGAGATATAAATTTTACTAATGAGGAAATGAGGTATATTCGAGCACTTTACGATGACTGCATAGTTAAAGTGGATTATGCTTTGGGAGATTTTTTTGATTTTTTAAGAGAAGAAGGTCTATATGAACCGGCATTAATAGTCGTGGTTTCTGACCATGGGGAATCCTTAGGTGAACATGGTTTTTATAATCACGATAACAATGTGTATCAGGAAAACATAAAAGTTGTAATGATGGTGAAATTCCCGGACCAAAGGTATGCCGGTCTAAGGATAAAGGAAAATGTGATTTTGGAGGATATAGTTCCAACTATTTTGGACTTGCAGATCGGAAGAGCGTCG
>CAZZMK010000341.1:0-3659 GCA_964655185.1 uncultured Nitrospirales bacterium
CGGGGAAACTTGTTCAGGCGTGTACTCCCCCTGGTTCTAAAATCATTGTATGCGTGGGCACATTAGATGCTCAGAATGCGAGGGATAGGCTTGAAGGATTAAAAAAGCAAATTGAATCTACTGGGCACCAAATTATTGATATTAGAACGGATGAAACTGACCGTTCAAAGGCTATAGCAAATGTGCAAGATGCGCTAGTTCGTTATCCCGATGTGGCATGTTTTGTAGGCCTATGGAGTTATAATGGACCTGCTATTTTGAATGGTGTGAGGGATTCGGGGAAATTAGGTCAGGTAAAGATTGTATGCTTCGACGAGGAAGAAGAGACTCTTCAAGGTGTGAAGGATGGGTATATTTACGGAACAGTTGTACAACAGCCTTTCCAATTTGGTTATCAATCGGTTAAGATTTTGAAAGAATTAGCGGAGGGCAACGAGAGTAGTATCCCGCCAAGCAAGCAAATATTTATTCCAACTTTGTCTATTACAAAGGAAAATGTAGATGAGTTCTGGAATAATCTAAAAAAGATTTTAGGAAAGGCATAGTAGGTGTGATTTTTAGAAATTTTTAGGAAGGGATTTTTTTATGAGAAAGGTGTTTGGGCTAATAGGTTTAATTATAGCCCTATGTATTATTGCATATTTGTGGGAATGGGTTTATTGGCATATTTATATTCGAGATACTGGTGTTCCATTTTCGAGTAAGTTCATTTCCTTGACTAATTTTAAGAATTTACTTCCGTGGATAGGTTTGTTTGGCATTCTTAGTTTAGGTCAGTCTGTTGTCATAATTACAGGGGGGATAGATTTGTCAATTGGTAGTGTGGTTTGTTTGATTTCTGTGATATCCTGTATTCTTGTGGACAAAGGACAGGGGTATTCTCCTTTTTTAGTTTTCCCTCTTGCTATTTGTATAGCGGGATTGATTGGGCTTTGGCACGGATTGTTAATTTCATATTTTAATATTCAACCTTTTGTTGTTACATTATGTGGACTGTTTGCGTATAGAGGAATAGCGCGATTTATCGCAAAAGATACTACACAGGGCTTTGGAAATTCTTTGCAAGGCTGGAAGTGGTTAGGAAAGGGGAGTTTGTTGGATTTGGTTGGTTTAGACGAGGGTAGCACCTCTTCCACATTTTCCCTTGTGCTCGATTTAGTGGCTGCTCCTTTGGTTATTATGATTATTTTTGCTGTTTTAGTAGGTTTGTTTTTGCATTTAATGCCAATGGGTAGACATTTGTTTGCTCTTGGTGCTAATGAGGAATCGGCAAGGTTTAGTGGTATTCAGACTAAGCGGTTAAAACTGTTGGCTTATGTAATTTGTAGTCTTATTGCGGGAATAGGCGGATTATTGTTTGCTTTTAAGGTGAATTCTGTGCAACCCTCTGATTTTGGCAGTTTTTATGAACTATATGCTATTGCAGGGGCAGTTTTAGGTGGTTGTAGTTTGAGGGGAGGTGTAGGGAATGTATTTGGAGTGATACTTGGGATTGCTCTTATTATGATTTTGAGGAATTTGGTCAACATACTTGGAATAAGGAGTGAATTGGAATATGTAGTGATGGGTGGTGTAATACTTGCAGGTGTTTGTGCAGATGAGTTTTTCCTTAAGAGGGCAATGAGAAAGCAGGCTTATATGGTGCAAAGAACTACAGAAGAATAGGATTTCTTTATGTGTCAACAAAACTACATATATAGGGGCTTGTTGAAGGGATTAAAAACGCCTCCTTTGCCGGAAGAATTGAAAAAATGTTTGTATATTGAGTTTTTGCCTGAGGATTTGAAAAAATGGGTACCTAATGACCATCCGTCTGAGGATGAATGGCGTCATGGAAGAGTGGAAAAAAAGATAATTGAGGATACTAAGAGTGGGTTTAAATGTTTGCTTTTTCGTGGTGATTTTAGCAGGGTTGTAAGGTTAGATTTATTAAGTGATAAAAATTTTCCCCCTTCTTTTTGGGTTCCTCTTAGTACTATGTCCAAGGAGGTTCCACATTTTCCTATTTTGAGTCATAATTATCCTATTGTGGAAATTACATACAGGGTGGAGGCCGGTCATGCTGTACCTGCATGGAGTTGGTATTACAATACAGGTCAGTTCTTTGAGTTTTTGGAACCTACTCAAAATTGGGTGACAGTAGCGAGGGCGTGGAGTTTTAATGGTTTTCCGAGGAAGATGGATAATTTTGTTATCAGGTTGTATTCTCGTTTTCGAACTAAAGAAGGGATTTTGATAAGAAATGTTAGATTTAGGGATTATACAGAAACGGAACGAGACTTTTTGAATTCGCAGGTGATGGATGTTCTTTCTGAAGAGAAGCCCGTAAAATATCCCTTTTTTGAAGAGTTTTTTCCCTTAGGTACTTATGTTAAAGCATCTACAGTGAAAAGGATGAGTAGTTATCTTGGAGTAGATGTAGAAACTTATCTCAATTTGTTGTTTGAAGACATAGCCCAACACTACCACAATATGGTGTTTTTTGAAGATTTTTATGAGTTTCTTCCTGGTGATACAGATATGGTGTTTGATTTGGCGAACAAATATGGTATTAAAGTGGTAGTGGCACTTGAAGAGGAGTCGAAAAGACTTAGTAATACTTATGTTACGGATTTCTTGAGAGAGAAGGAGCAAGAAATTAAGAAGAATGGAACAAATTCTGCTTTGTTAGGTTGGGTTATAAAGGAGGGGCCTTCAGATGAGGAATTAGATGCTTATCTAAATATTAAGAAGCACATTGAGAAATTAGACCCTCGACATCCGGTAATTTATTTGACTCGTGAGGCGAATGCATTTCCGATATATGCTTCTTTTTCATCTATAGCCGGTTTGAGTCATTGGAAATCAAAGGATCCATGGGAACTTGGGCAGATTGTAAAAACGCACTATCGGCTTTTGAAAGGGCAACAGTTATGGGTAATTCCTCCTGCCTTTGTTTTTGCGTCGGGATTTCCTCTTTGGAATTCCGCTCCAGAAGTTAGATTGATGATAAATCTTGCTATTTCTTCTGGTGCTCGTGGTTGGTTAAGTTATACCTATCATAATATTCCATTGTGGGTTGGTGGTGAATGCGAACGGTCAATGACGGGACCTTTTCTATGTTCAAGTGATGTGTGGCAGGAATTAGGAGCGAGGTTAGGAAGATTTTTTGCACTTGCACCTCTGTTTTTGCAATCTGTACCGGTAACTAATATGTCTGATATAGAGGTGGAGGTGAGAAGTAGAAAACATCCACGTTCGAGGTGCCCGGATTCTGTAGAAATAGTGTTACATAATTGGTTTCAGGGGAAAGATTTTTGGATATTTTATCTTGTTAATCAGGATACCTCGGAGGTGACCGGTGTCGATGTTAAGTTCAAAAGAGGATTCACCAAGAAGTATAAGATATATGATGCTACTCAATTTGTGAGGACATATAATTGGGTGGAGGTTAGTTCTGAATTTCATAGGGAGATGTTTCCTGGACAAGGTTTAATTCTTTTTGTTGCAACTCAAGAAGTTTGTAAAAAGTGGGAAGAGATAATTATAGAGAGATTGGTTGAGTTTTATGTTAAACAGATTCAAATAGATATTGAATTGTGGAAGTATTATTGTAAAGGTCTTCTTACAGTATACGAAGATAAAATAAGCAATTGTTTATCAATGCCAAATGCGCTTAA
>CAZZMK010000342.1:0-6955 GCA_964655185.1 uncultured Nitrospirales bacterium
CTTCCTGCTGAACCGCTCTTCCGATCTTGCTTATAAAATGAAAGCCCGCGAGGGTCAATCTCACCCTTTTCCACCAATTCCTTAGCATATTCCACCTTATAAGTTTGCCCTGCCGATTCGAGGAACTTAATAGCCTCAGCAGGAGACATAAACTCTTGCTCAAATTTGTAATTCTCCTTTATTATCCGCCTCATTCGCTCTTCGAGTTCCGGTAGGTCCGCCTCACCGATTGGATTACCATTGAAATCGAAATCATAGTAGAAGCCATTTTCTACTGGTGGACCAAATGCAAGTTTAGCATTCGGTCGTATTTCAAGCACTGCGTGTGCAAGGACATGAGCAAGTGAATGTCTGATTTTATACAATTTATCAGTGCTCTTCGTATACTCTTTTTCGTCGAATTCTTCCTGATTCATAATTTGAATACCTCTTTATAAATAAAAAAACTACCCATCTATCGAATTTAATAGAGATTATTTGTTTTCAGTATATTTTACTCCATTTGTCCCCACATTCACAAGGAAATAAAAACGCTCCTCTACTTTGAAACCGATAGGACCCCCTGAACTATGTATAACACTTGCTGAAACGGGTCTCCATTAGCAATTATGGGAAATACATGAGGACCCAAAGGCTTCCATACGACAGGGTTTGTAGATTTGAAAAGAACTATTGTCGGGGTACCTACTGCTCCTGCTATGTGAGATATACCACAATCATTGCCTATATATAAGGGAGCAGATTTTATGAACTGTGCGAGAGTAGATAAAGGGACATTTCTTAATATTTCAATACCATTAGGGGGCATAACATCTTCCTCAGCAGGACCGAGACACCACGCTAACTCCTTACCAAGAGAGAGGAAGTGGGCAGTAATATCAATAAAGAATTGTAATGGTAAATTCTTCTTAGAACTGCCACTACCGGGGTGTATCACAATCTTACTATGTATGAATGAGGATTGGACAGGGATAATAAAATCGTCTTCCATCTCTAAGTTTAGCGAGGAAAGATAATATTCGGACGCATGTCTATCCCAATTGTCAGGAGGTATTCCAGGAATAGCAACTATATCCTTAACCCCGCAATCCTTTGCAACCTCAACTATTCTTTGAGCATCACGAATTAAAAAATACGCCTTTGCAAATTGAGATAGAAATATCTTTAACTTATCCGATGGTTTAGAGAAGATAGTCTCAAAATCTACCTGTTCGGGTGAATATATGTTCTTTACCCAACCTGCACTTCTCAAAATGGCTAATCTCTCAGGATACCCAACAAAAGTTATTTCACCACGGCGGGATAATTGCTTTACCGCTGGGGAGAATAAAATAGTATCTCCAATACCTCCAAAAAATACTATAACCTGATTCATATCTCAAAATTTGATATTATTAAAAACCTTTAAAGTAAACGAATTATAGCACGAGAGTAAATTGGGAATATAAGGTCTATCATGTTCAAAGGCAAATTGGACAGGGAAGGGCTTATTTTAGCATTGACCGTGTCTCTTACTGTATTTGGTCTCCTTACATTCATTGAAAGCAAGGTTCCATTTCCGGTAATTTTGTTGGAGAGATTCTTCCCACATTATGGCTGGATAGAATCCCTTCTTGTAGGTGTCTACGGGGGTGTGGTTGCGTATAACATGCACGATGTAAAGAAAAGTATTATATGGAGAAAATATACATGGCTACTATTTTCTATAGTGTTTTTCTCTCAATTGGGTTTAGGGCTATTAGGCGTGGAAAAATGTTTGATGACAGGTAAACTTCATTTACCTGTACCAATGGTAATCTTAGGCGGACCTTTATATAGAGGTTCTCCATCATTTATGACTTATTTATTTCTGAGTACAGTACTAATTGTAGGACCCGGATGGTGCAGTCATCTATGCTACTTTGGTTCTTTTGATAATTACCTCGCTTTTTACAAAGAAAAAAGCAAATCTCTATCATTAAAGGTAATTTATATTTGTAAATCGGCTATATTAGCAGTTGTGATTATCTTTGCTCTGGCATTTAGATTTGCAGGAGTAGATTATTTAGTTGCGGGGATGGCGGGGCTATTGTTCGGACTTATTGGTGTTGCAATTATGATTCTTATATCGAGAGTAAAAGGGGTAATGGTGCATTGCGTAACTTTCTGCCCAATAGGAACAGTAGTTAATATACTCAGACTACTAAATCCATTCAGACTCCGAATCGATTCCAAATGTAATAGATGTATGAGATGTGTGGCTGTATGCCGATACAACGCTTTGGGGAGAAAAGCACTTGCGAGAGGGAAACCTTTTTTCACTTGTACATTGTGCGGAGATTGCTTATCATCCTGCTCAAAAAATTTTATATCCTATACCTTATTAGGTTTGAAGTATAATAAAGTGAGGAATGGATACTTGTTTTTGAGTATCTCTCTCCACGCGATTTTCCTTGCGTTGGCAAGGGTTTAATACAAAAGAAAACTCAAAGATAAAGGGGAAAACTATGCAAAACAGTTTTTCTATTGAATTCGAGGCCGAAGAGGGTGAAATACCCACTATCCTTGAAAAACTAAGAGCCTATTTTCTCCAAGTGGGTTATATAGTTCAACGCGAAACTAACTTGCAAGTAGATTTATATCGACCTTCCCCATTAAAAGGTAAAAAGGAAGATGCACCATTAGTCTGGATAAATCGTATTTGGCTACAGGCGGAAGGAAAAACTATCCGTGTGGTCTTTTCACTTAAAAAGATGAAGATGGTTAGGGCTATTACTTTTGGTGCATCGCTTTTAGAAATCCCTTTGGGGATAATACTTTATTTCATACTCAAAGTTCCCCCTATCATCCCCCTGGTATTGATAATAAGTGGCATTGTCTCACCTTTCATGATATATTTTGTTTTCGAATATATCTATCGGAGTAGTATTGAATATTTTGGAAATGCTGTACAGAAGGTAATTGGATAATTATGAACAAATTTTGCGAGAGGGTAATTAGTTTTTTCGAGGCAATTCATCCGCTGGATAGAGTTCCCCGAGCAGGCTTTTTACTTCGGGGGGTTGAGGTTCCCGAGAATGTGTCTGCACATAGCCATTTTTTGACTCTACTAACGCTGATTGTTTTAGAAGAGTACCCAAACCGCTGGGATAAAGAAAAATCCTTAATTATGGCTTTAATTCATGACCTATCCGAGGCTAAGATGATGGATGTCCCTATGCCAATAGTTCAAAATTACTTCTCGGAGGCAAAACTTTCAGCAGAAGTGATGATATTCAAAGAAATTGCAAAAGGACTACCCGAAAAATTCGTGCAGATTTTCGAAGAGTTTCACAATTGCAGTTCGCCAGAAGCAAAATTGGTCAGAGGATTAGACAAAGTGCAAATGATGATAAAGGTTATGTGTTATGAGCGAGAGCATAGAGGTTACCTTGAGGAATTTTGGAAGAATCCAAAAAACTTCTGCGACTACGGTATAGATGTGGTTAAGAAACTATTTGAGGCTATATGTAGTAAAGCAGGCAGGACGATTCCCAAAGAACAATAGTATTCTTTACACCTCCACAACCCACCTTCTGATACCCATCCGAGCAAGATAAATTGGAATTACCTTAATATTATCTCCGAATGTGGCTAATTCTTGCTGAAACTTCCTCTTGTTAATAGAGTGCTCATCAAATAACAGTGTAAGCGAACCTCCCTCACCACCTGCTCCGTTCACCTTCCAGCCTATTGCAGAATGTTTTTTAGCGAGTTCAATGATGTTTCTGGCTGTTTCGGATACAAGTGCGGGATGCAGTGCCATTTGCGCTTCAGTATTCTCAATCATTGCTTTACCAAATTCGGTAAAGTTAGCATCATATAACGCGTTTTTACCTTTTTGAGCACATTTTTGAAGTATCCTCAAAATAGATTTATCAGCATCTTTTTGTTCCAATCTCTTTATTACCTGCTTATGCACTTCACTTGAAGAATGAGTTTTGCCGAGATAAACAAGCATTAGTCTTCGCTCTAATTCCCACCAAACGTTATTTGGCAACATAATTTGCGAGACGGATGCGTGAGGGTATGCAAACATATCTATGTAGCATATACCCCCGTAAGCAGAGCAAAGTTGGTCCTGAATACCACATTGCAAACCTAATTTTTCTGTCTCGACGCGATGCGCAAGCATAGCCACTTCATAGGGAGTTAATTTACCCGAAGTAAGCATATCTAAACCAGAAAGTAGAGCAACACTCACCGCCGCAGAAGTCCCTGTAGAACACCCCGGGGGAACATCTGAATATAGATTCACTTCAAGGGAAAGGTTCGGTGGCAAATTCATAATGTCCACACAGGCTTCAAGTAGTGGATGCTTATCATACTCAAATATAGGTGTGTGTAGTGTATATCTATCCCCGAAGTTTTCGACATTAAGAATGATTTCAGGCTCATAATACTCATCCGCTTCAAATACAGATATCTCTACCTCAGCGTAAGGATAAACCGCAATGTTCAATACAGTGCCTTGCTCTGCGAACCAAGTGTCGGTCCATCCTCCTAAGTCACATATACGAATAGGTGCTACCGCATTTACTATGGCTTTTAGTCTTTTCATTATAGATGCTCCCTACTATCTATGTGGACATCTTTGGAAACAGCCATCTTCAAACACGATTCTCACTTCTTCTTCCAGTTCAATTCCGAACCTCTTCAAAACCTCATCCTTAGCAAGGTTAATTAAGTAGAGTACATCATCAAAGGTAGCGTTGTCCTCGTTCATTATAAAATTCGCGTGCTTCTCACTTATTACCGCACCACCATACCTTTTCCCTTTTAATCCACAAGCCTCTATCAATTTACCTGCATGATTGCCAGGTGGATTTTTGAATACGCTCCCGCAACAGTAGCCTGATGGCTGATTAATTCGTCGTCGTTCAATATAGTGTTGATAGACACTCCTCTGGTCTTTGTCCGACTTTTCAAACTTGAATATCACACCGATGATAAGTTCATTGAGATTACAAAATTTCTGAGAACGATATGAATATAGATTTGGCGTGATATTAACAATTTTTTTCCCACTCGGAGTAAGAACAGTAACCTCTTTTGCAAACTGACATATAGAACCATTTATAGTGCCCGCATTCATAAACAAAGCACCACCTACTGTTCCTGGTATGCCTGTTAGCGCACCAACCCCTTCGTAATTGTTTGGAAGCATTATATCCTCCACAAGCCGGGACAATTCTGCTCCAGCAGAAACATAGTATGTATCTTCTCCTACAACTTGGGCTTCATTAATCTTGGGCAAAATGAGAACCACACCTCGAAACCCTTTGTCTGATATCAAGAGATTTGTTCCACCACCGATAATTAATTTAGGTAATTCTGTCATTGAAAAAAGTCGATAAGCCTGAATAAGGTCTTCTTCATTTTCTGGGAGCATTGCTATATCTGCGGGACCACCAATCTTATAATATGTAAGAGGTGCGAGATTGTAATTGGTATGGGTGAAAGGTAGAGAAAGTATCTTGTCTATAACTGGATTATTATATGTCCAAAAATTTTGCTTTTCCATTATTAAAGTTATATTCTACATACTATAGTTGTTGTTTCAATCATCACAAAGATAAAAAATTATACGACAAATTCATAGGAGGAGGTTAAATAATGTCTAACAAGAAAAACACTAACGAGGTTAAAGCAGTTTACAGGTTCTCATTCGGTCCGTGGAATATCGATGAGGGAGCAGACCCGTTCGGTCCACCGGTTCGCAAGCCTGAACCACTCGCTAAAAAGATGAAGGTAGCAAAACAATTAGGTTTCGATGGAATGCAGTTTCACGATGATGATGTTGTGCCTGACCTCGATAACAAGAAGTGGAGTGAGATTGAAGCAGAAGCAAAAAAAGTAAAGAAGATGCTGGAAAATGAAGGGCTATTACCAGAATTTGTGGCTCCACGCCTATGGTTCTCTCCGAAAACAATAGACGGTGCCTACACAAATAACGACCCCGCATGCAGAAAGTACGCAATCGAAAGGTCTAAAAAGGCTATAGACATAATGAACATCGTTGGTACACACAATCTCGTTCTTTGGCTTGCACGAGAAGGCACATATATCAGGGAAAGCAAAAATGCACGAGAGGCAATTCTACGAATAAGAGACGCTATAAATGAGTTGCTTGAATATGATAAAGAAGTAATCATATTAATAGAGCCAAAGCCAAATGAACCCGTAGATAGTGCTTTAATCCCCACCATCGGACATGCTATCGGATTGGCATATACTACGGTTGACCCGAGTAGAGTATGTGCTCTCATCGAAACTGCACACGTAGTTCTCGCAGGTTTAGACCCGTCCGACGAGATGGCTTACGCCCTCGCACACAATAAACTTAGGAGTGTGCACTTAAATGACCAGGGCGGACTTAAGTTCGACCAAGATAAATCATTTGGGTCTTACAATCTTAGAAGGGCTTTTAATCAGGTCAGAGTACTTGAAGAATATGGCTACGGCAGAAATGGCGAATGGGTCGGATTTGATGTTAAGGCTATGAGAACACAAAAACAAAATGTGGCTACTAAACACTTACGGAATAGCCTTGCTACATTCAAATTCCTCGTTGAGAAAGTTAGGTCTCTCGATAAAAAATTAATGGACAAATTTATTGCAGAGCGTGATTACGAAGAAATGGACCGTTATATACTATGTCATCTGATGGGCGTGAAATATACAGGATAGAATTACACTCCAAATTTGCGTAAACTCTATTCACTGATAATAGGAGGGCGACTTAACCTAATAAGTCGCCTCTTATTCTTTATTAACAAGTTATCTCCATTTTCCCCTATCTACCTTTATATAAACTGCTTAAATATAAATACTTGAGAACATCTTTTAGATAATCCCAAGGCAATTAACTTCTTTTAAACCTGGTCACACACCCAATTTTAAGTGATAATTATCCGAAGATTTCGCAAAATGTATG
>CAZZMK010000343.1:0-3304 GCA_964655185.1 uncultured Nitrospirales bacterium
ACTTTTGTAATATCCTAAATTATTCTGGTGGATTGGAGATCTCAGTATGAGTAATGAAAGTGAAAAGCATCAACATAGTGATGACATAACAATAAAAAGGGCGGTGGCTTTGAAGTATGAAATGGAGAGAGATAATGCACCCAAGGTGATTGCAAAAGGTGAAAAATTGCTTGCAGAGAAGATTATTTCGATAGCGAAGGAGCACGGAATTTATATTTATGAAGACCCGATACTTGTATCTTTGTTGGCGAGAGTAAATATAGGAAATGAAATACCCGAAAAATTGTATCGAGTGATTGCTGAAATCCTTGCCTTTGTTTTTACTTTGGAGAAGCGAGTTTAGCGGTAGGATGAAAAGACTTACTGTGGGGTATGATTAAATATCTCTTTTGCTATCAGTACCACTGAGTAGGCTGAGATAGCCTCTTCTCTCCCCTCTGGACCTACTTTCTCATTTGTTTTGGCTTTTATTGAGATATATTCAGGTGAAATTTGAAGTAGTGGAGCAAGAGCATTTTTCATTTGAGGGATGTAATATTTCAGTTTAGGTCTCTCTGCAATAATAGTCGAGTCTATATTTACAATATTGTAATTATGAGAATTGAGTAATTGCATTGTTTTTGAAAGCAAAATTGAACTTGAGATACCTCGATACTGTGGGTCTGTATCTGGGAAATGAGTACCAATATCCCCCAGAGCAAGTGCTCCTAATATAGCGTCTATAATAGAATGAATTAAAACATCCGCATCTGAATGTCCTTCTAACCCTTTATCATGTGGTATTACAACCCCTCCTATGATTAGTTTTCTATTCTTTACGAGTTTATGAATATCGTAGCCAATTCCTATTCTATATGGGCTATTAGTGTGATTCATTAGTTTCTATTCCTAATAAGCATTCGCTCATTGCGATATCATAAGGAAGTGTAATTTTAATATTTATAGGGTCGCCGAAAACAACCCCAACCTGATTGCCCATATAATGAGCAAGCGAAGCGTCATCTGTGAACAATAAATTTTGCTTCCGTGCTTTTTCGTGAGCATCAAGTATAATTTCTTTTTTGAATGCTTGGGGAGTTTGACACTGATATAATAGTTTTCTGTTTGGAGTTGACCTAAGAAACATTTTCTCGTCTACTTCAAGAATAGTGTCTGTTACAGGAATTGCAACAGTTGCAGAGCCTAAGGTGTAAGCCTTTTCAATACACTCTTGGACACATCTAATAGGAACAAAAGGTCGCGCACAATCGTGTATAGCCACTATTTCAGTTTCAGGATGAAGATGTTGAAGTCCATTATATACAGAGTGCTGTCTTTCAGGCCCTCCCTCTATAATCACAAATTCATTATCTTGAAAGTATTGTGATAGGATAGATTTGAATTTGTCTACATAATTTTGCGGTACAACGATTATTGTAGGGAAAGTCCACTTAATATTTAGTAGTTTCCTAAGAGTCCAATATATTATTGGTTTTTTCCCAATATTTACAAGGGCTTTAGGAATACCCCTTCCCAATCGGGTACCAAATCCGCCTGCTGGTATTATTAACTGAGCCTTCATGATACTAAGGATTGAAATTTAGTGAAAATCATCCTTCCCGCGGAGGTTTGCAATATGCTTGTTACGACCACATTTACTGTGTGCCCAAGATATGGTTTGCCCCCGTCAATTACAACCATAGTGCCATCGTCGAGGTAGCCTATGCCCTGTCCAGTTTCCTTTCCCTCCTTAATAACTTTTATCTCCATTTGTTCGTCGGGCAATAATATAGGTTTCAGCGCATTTGCAAGGTCATTTACATTAAGTACTCTAACGCCCTCTATTTGGGCTACTTTGTTAAGGTTAAAATCAGTAGTTATGATAGGTGCCTTATATTTTTTCCCTAATGCTACTAATTTTGCATCTACTTCCCTATGTTCTTTAGGGTTCTCTTCAATTATTTCTACATGACAATCATTGGTAGTAGAAGATTCTTGTAAGGATTTGAGCACATCGAGTCCTCTCCTCCCTTTTGCCCTTCTTAAAACATCGTTTGAATCTGCTATGTTTTGAAGTTCACGAAGTACAAACCTTGGTACAAGGAGTGTACCTTCAAGAAAGCCACTTTTGCAGATATCTGCAATTCTTCCGTCAATCAAAGCGCTTGTGTCCACTATTTTTATACTACTATGTGTGAAGTTCTTTTTTTGAACAGCGGAAATGAGAGACTCCCAGTTAGATGCACGGGTAAATCCCAATATCATCCCTGTGAATCCAAAGACTAAAACAAGGGAGACCATTACAAAAATTCTTAATGTAAGTTCAGCCTGCGGAGCCCAGAAGAATATATATTGTCCGATGAAATATCCGGCTACCATAGCAAGAACTATAGCCACTAAAGCGGGAGCAATTTTTTCATACACCTCTTGGGTTATGAACCTGATTAAAAACAATACTCCTATTGATATTAAGGCTCCTATAACACCTCCAAGAAGGACGAAAACGCTTTTTGGAATTCCTATGTACTTAGAAATGTCTGGAGCATTTGAGAATTCACCCGTGAGGTAAAATGCCCACATTACCCCCATAATTATGCACGCTACTATAAATGCACCTTTGATAAATTTAATTATCATATAAATCTCCCCTCTTTTAATTTAGACTAAAAAATGACAAATTGGTTTGTAATATTATACGACTTTAATGATATTTTTGTTTAATTATGCAGGGTAATACTAATCAGGTAAACGGGCAATTACTTCTTTTACTATGCTTCTTAATTTAGGCTCAATTCTTTGGGCAGTTTGAATGATGTGGTCAATGTTTGCAGGTTGTAACGCATCCGGAAAACATTCGTCGGTAATGGCAGAGAACCCTAAAACTTTTAACCCTGAATGCACTGCTACTATTACCTCAGGTACTGTGCTCATACCTACGGCGTCAGCCCCTATGTATCTAAGAAACCTATACTCTGCTCTTGTTTCCAGGCAAGGACCCGTCATTGCTACATAAACACCTTTGTGAATGGGTATTTTGAGGTCAAGTGCCACTTCTTCTGCTAATTTGATAAGGTCTCGAGAATAGGGTTCGCTCATATCTGGGAAACGGGGTCCGAGGGTGTCATCATTAGGCCCTATTAGAGGATTATCGCCCATTAAATTTATATGGTCAACTATAATCATCAAATCTCCTGCCCTGAATAGAGGATTCAATCCTCCTGCAGCATTAGAAATAATAAGATTTTTTACTCCCAAGAATTTTGCTACTCTTACAGGAAATGTAACTTGTTGTAAAGTAAATCCTTCATAATAATGAAACCTTCCA
>CAZZMK010000344.1:0-6169 GCA_964655185.1 uncultured Nitrospirales bacterium
AGTCGTCGTGTAATCAGGCTTTATTTCCCAGAGGAAATATAAGACAGGGGCTTTATAGAATATCTTGTTTAATACCTCTCTCAAAAAATTATAAAGATTCTCATCTAACTCTGCGTAAAAATCCGTTGCATCACACCAAAGCCACCCTGATATAAATTCTCCATCTTCTTCTCTAAGGGCCCATCCCTTAAGATTGGCTACTTTCTGATTACCTCTAAAACTCGTAAATTTTACTTTCTTGAAATGAATATTACCTATTTTCTTCAAATCTTCGATAAATTCCTTAAAAGGAACTTCTAATTTTATAACCTCCGATATAGGAATGCACTTCCTCTCAGGCTTAAGAACTTCCTTAGGACATTCCCAAATACTTAAAATATCCTCATTAAACCCTAATATCTCTCCATTTGCGTTGAGTATAGTCACACCTTTCCATAATTGGGAATATACTAAACTAATCCATTCATTAACCTTTTCCGCGGGCAAATTATTCGGCATAATTTTATACTTTTTACAATGAGTTTTCGGAGCATTATATAGGTTATTACATTATAGTATCACAATTTTTATAAAATTTCAAATATTTTACTTGCCCTCCAAAGCATTCTTAAGACTTTTTATAAGTTCCAAAGGATTATATGGTTTTTGAATAAAACCCGCGGGCTTTTTCTCAGAAAATCTTTTAGATATGTCGTATTCACTAAATCCACTACAAATTATCACAGGCATATCAGGTTTTATCTTGCTAATTTCATTAAAAACTTCGTACCCATCCATTTCTGGCATTGTAAGGTCTAAAACGGCTCCCACAAATTTATCGGGGTCCTCCTTAAATCTTTCGAGCGCTTCTTTACCATTTCTCGCATAAACCACATAGAATCCATGCTCCTTGAGTGTGTCACCAGCAACTTCAATTACTTCAGGCTCGTCATCAGCAAGGAGAATAGTACCTGAGCCTTGCCACTGTGCTAAAATTTTCGATTCGTCTTTTTCAGTTCTCTTTACTTCCTCTCTAACTTCTCCTACCTTTCTGAAAACAGGGAAATAAACCTTGAAGGAAGAACCTTTACCTACCTCGCTATAAACTTTGATTGTACCGCCGTGAGACCTTACTATACCCAGAACGGAAGCCAGCCCTAACCCCCGTCCAAAAAACTTTGTGGTAAAGAATGGGTCAAAAATTTTACTCATCACTTCAGGACTCATTCCACAGCCAGTATCAGACACCTCAAGGCATACATATTCACCCGGAGGAACCTGTTCTATAAAGTAAAACTTCTTAATTTGGTCCTCTGTCAATTCTGAGAGACCAGTTCTTATAAGTATTCTACCTGGATTATCTCCCAAAGCTTCAGAAGCATTTACTACCAAATTCATCAAAACCTGATGTATCTGGGTTGGGTCTGCTTGAATTAGAGGCAGATTAGGGGCACAATCGAGTTCAACCTGCGCCTTCTTAGAAATTACCGCAGAAAGCAAAGGCATCATCTCTTTCACAAGGGTAGAAAGATTTACCAACTGTTGAACCCTAATCCCTTTCCCTGCATAAGCAAGCATTTGATTTGTTAACTCAGCCGCCCGTTGGGCAGATTCCTCAATCCTTTTAAGGTAATTGCGAATTGGAGAATCTTCAGGGACCTTACCAAGTGCAAGCCCCGCATTTCCTAAAATTCCAACAAGAATATTATTAAAATCGTGAGCAATACCACCTGCAAGGATTCCAAGACTCTCGAGTTTTTGTGTATGTAATAGTTGCGCTTCCAATCTTTTACGTTCTTGTTCAGCCCGTTTTCTATCCCTTATATCCCTCGCAATACCTTGAATACCTACAGGTATGCCCTTTTCATATATCACCCGCGTACTTACCTCAAGAGGTATCCTCTCACCATTTTTAGCAATGATTTCTAACTCATACTTTGTAGGTGGTGCTCCCAAAAGTTTCTGCCTAATCCGTTCTTTAACCTCCTCAATATATTCGGGAGCCACCAAATCGTAAACTGTAAGGTTTTCCGCCTCCTCTTTTGTATAACCTGTAACGGACAAAGCCGCTTTGTTCAAAGAGGTGAACTTCCCTTTCAAATCGTGGGTATATACAATATCGTTTGCATTCTCAAAAAGTTCACGATACCTCTCTTCTGCTTTTTGCAATGCCTCAATCGCCTGCTTCCTCCACGTAATGTCCCTTAAGAATAGTAGATAAAAAGACCTGCTGGCAAGGAAAAAATAACCTACTATAGCCTCTACAGGAATTTTATCTCCTTTTGCATTTGTAATCTCCGTTTCGTTTATCTCACCTGCTTTTAAATCATCGCTCGACTTCAAATTTTGGACCAGAGAATCCCATCCAGGTAAAAATTCTGTTATTTCTTTGTTTAGAACATCTTCATCAGAATCTACTCCGAGAATCTTTAATCCTCCTTTATTACAACTGATTATGGTTCCACTCTCATCTATCGCCAACAGAGCATAAGGAAGCATTTTTTCCAATAGTTCGTACTGCCTACCTTGCCGTTTCTGAACTTCCTGAACAGTATACCAAGCATACAACCACTTGGCTTCACACGAAAACATTCTCAAAAAATTATCATATTCTTCAAACAACACTTCTTTCCTGCTTGTTAGAAACAATGAAAAAGCAACCGGCTTCTCTCCCACAAAAGTAGGCACGGCAAATATCTTTACAAAACCCTCTTTACTAAAATTCCCCGAAAACTCCTCCTCTGGATTTACTTCCAACTCCAAAATATCATCTGTAGACAAAATCTTCTCCACCTCAGGATTAGATAGCTTTACTTCTCCCACCTTTTCAAGTATATCCTTATCTATTTCTGAGGAAACCACCATTACCGCCTTATTGCCAACAATTTTGTACATCAACCCTGCTTCCAACCCGGAAATTTCAAGTGCAGATTTTAGTAAGTTCTCAAACGCCTCCTCCTCAATTATCCCCTTTCTAACCTCATCACAAAGCCATTGGCATCGGCTTCTCAAAAGTTTAGTACACTTCGAAATAAACTTCCCCCTAATTTTAGATGAAATTTCCTGACCCAACATTAAAAGCGTTTCTTCTGAATCATTACCCAACTTCAATGGTAAACAAGCCCACTGAATCAATAACCGCTCATCCGATTTAGTTAAAATCTCAACTTCTATGGTAGACGGAGGAGTCCAATCTCCTTCTCCACCCAATTCAAGAATTTGTATAGTTTCATCCTTAACTTCCTCAGGCAATAATTTTTCTGTAAGGTCTTCGCCAACAAGTTCTTCAATATCCCACCCGGCTATAGTATTAATGTATTCATTCACGAATAAAATTTTTCCTGACCTCGAAATTTGAAGCACAATAATGGGCAAATTCTTAATGACACCCATTAAATGAGAGAGGTTTGCACCAAAAAAGCCAAGAAAACCTTGTCCACTATCTACCAAAGGAAAAAGTAGAAATAGAACATTCTCGGCACCATCCTTCACAAACTTTATTCCAATCACATAAAACTTTTGCAAAGAAGAACTTTCTCTACCTACCTCCCAAACCTGAAACCAGGTTTCTTTCTCGGGCACATATATCGATTCTCCGTAAGGATATATCACATTAGTTAGTTCAAAAATTCTTTTTGATAGTATCCTTTTTCTTTTGTTTTTCTCAAAACCCAACAGTTCACCTAAATTGTTAGAAATACTCAAAACATTACCATCCAGGTCGGTTATAATCCAGTTTACATTTCCTGCTTCTAATATTTTTACTATTTCATCTCTTCTGATTCTCATAAGTTTTTCCTATCTTACCTCAATATTTTATATACACTTATCCAGCACAAAAACAAATTAAAACGAATACTACTCAAATAAACCTGGATGGTAAGAGGGAGGGACTATACCAAAATGCTTGTATGCAAGAGGTGTAGCAACCCTGCCTTGAGGAGTGCGTTTTAAGAAACCTATTTGGATTAGGTACGGTTCATGCACCTCTTCTATAGTTTGCTTTTCCTCCCCCACAGCAACTGCAAGCGAAGCAAGACCAACAGGGCCACCTGCAAATTTTTCTATCACCGTCTTTATTAACAGTCTATCCATCTCATCCAACCCGAGTTCATCAACTCCAAGCATTTTTAGCGCAGAATCTGCAACTTCTACTGTTATTATCCCATCTCCCTTTACCTGCGCATAATCCCTCACCCGTCTTAGAAGCCTGTTCGCTATCCGAGCAGTACCTCTGGAGCGCCTTGCAATCTCCAATGCTGCATCATCATCGATATGCACATTTAGAATTCTCGCTGAACGCAATATAATCTTTTGGAGTTCCGCAGGTGAATAAAAATCAAGTCTGCAAGTATCTCCAAATCTTGCCCTGAGTGGCGGAGTTAAGAGTCCCGCCCTCGTAGTTGCACCCACGAGGGTAAAAGGTTTAAGCGGAAGTTTTATCGAACGGGCAGTCGGACCTTTACCTAACATAATGTCTATTTCAAAATCCTCCATCGCAGAATAAAGAACTTCTTCCACTGCCCTATTTAACCGATGTATTTCATCAATAAACAATATATCAAAATCGTTTAGACTTGTAAGTATCGCAGATAAATCTGCCTGACGCTCCAGTACGGGTCCAGATGTTTGGTGTATGGCAACCCCCATCTCATTTGCTAATATCTTAGCGAGGGTAGTCTTTCCAAGTCCTGGCGGTCCATAAAAGAGAATATGGTCAAGAGGTTCTCCCCTTTGTTTTGATGCCCGGATAGAAATCATTAATTTTTCCTTAACCGCTTCTTGTCCCGGAAAATCTTGAAATCGCTGAGGTCTTATTTGCTCATCAAATTGCTTTTCATCTTCTAAAGGCTCAGGCTTCAATATGTTTTTCTCATTGTCAATCGCCATTAAAATTTACCTCTCCTTATAAATTCTAACGCCTTCCTTATCAAATCTTCTACAGATGCATTATCTCCCAATTCTTTTTTAGCATAAACGGATGCCTGCTTCGCCTCTGCGGAACTACATCCCATTGCTAACATTGCCTGATATACCTCATCACCCTCTTGAATAGCCTCCTTGGCAGGCGATAGTAAAGCAGATATTTCTGTATCCTGGCCCATCTTGTTCCTGAATTCCAATACTATCCGCTGAGCCAATTTCTTACCTATCCCAGGAGCCTGTGCTATCAACCTATAATCGTTCTTATCCACTGCAGAGAGGAAATCCACTACAGACATAGACGACAATAAAGACAAAGCCACCTTAGGACCAATCCCATTAATCTGGAGTAAATTATTAAAAAGAATCCTCTGCTCCTCACTCTCAAATCCATATATATCTATGCTATTATCCCGCAATAAGACGACAACAGGTAGTAAAACTTCTTGATAAACCTTGAAGTTAGATATTACACCCGCGGGGACATTCAATAAAAAGCCCAAACCATTTACATCCAGCACTAAAGTAGATACATCTATTTTTGTTACAACACCTTTCAAATAGCTAAACATATAAGATTTAAACTCCACTTATTCTTTAGTATTATAAACTGAAACAATACTGAATATCTTATTAATACTGTCCAAAGAAATATTCCAAAAATCGTTTCATTTATAGCACGGAGAAACACATATGCCCCCAAAAGATAAGTCCTTCTTGGTTATTCTGCTAACAACTCTGACGATTCTTCTAACTTATAGTTCTACATTAATTGCAGAAAACAATCCTGAAAAACCTGCTGTAGCCAATCAAAACCCTGCAGAGATAAGCGTAAAAGATGCAGAATCTATAAATCCTAACAACACACCTCCAATCGAAATACAAGTGAAGGATAATAAAACTCAGCAAACATCAACACTTTTTTATCCTTCAAACGAAAAAATACTAAAAGAACTTCAAGACATGAAAATCGCCCTACAACAACTTCAACAAACAATAGATTATTTAGTAAACCATGTCATAGCAGACCTGGAAGAGGAAAACCAGAGACTCAAAGAACTACTAAGACTATATAATATAGACCCTTCTTCCTACATACCAGGGAATGTCGGAACAAAGTTTATTCCCGGAAGCAAGCAAACAAGACCTAATATGCCTCCTTCATATGAAGAAGTTGACGTAGAAAAACTCTTAAAAGAGCAAGAAGAGAAGCAAAAATCCCATCCTCAAGAATTCTACTTCAAAATAGTAGAAGAATGGGGACGAG
>CAZZMK010000345.1:0-8289 GCA_964655185.1 uncultured Nitrospirales bacterium
AACACCGGCTCGAACATGGTATCTTTGAGATTTGGAGGCAAGTCCAAAAAAATTCCCGTAGCATGACCAAACACATAAAAGCAAAAAACCATAATTGCTCCTAAAATTGGGCTACTGAGAGTAGAAAATAGCAAAGCAAGAGCAGTTACAAGCAAAAGTTTCATAAAAATCAAGAAACACGCTATAAAATACCAGTGGTTTATATTTCCCCCTAAAATAAGGATATACACACCAGAGATAACTGACATTATCCCTACCATAAGAGCAATAAGCAAACACAGTCCCACATATTTTCCCACTACAAACTGATACCTTGGCATAGGCTGGGAAATTATAGTATAAACAGTCCTTTTATCCATTTCTTTATATACAAGATTAGTTCCGATAAAGATAGAAATTAAAGCACCAAATATTGAAATACCAGCAAGAGACAAATCCTTTACTATCTTTATATCCTGACCTATACTAATCCACCCTACAGCCTTTGAACCGATAATTACAACCAAAGCAAAAAAGAGTAATACATATAAAACTCTGTCTCTAATAGATTCCCTATAGGTATTTAGTGCAACTGCAATGATTCTTCTCATAACCTATTCTTCTAACTTACTATAATACAATTTCCCTGTTTTGCTTTCTTCTCCTTCTTTTATTTGCATTCTCACGAAAAACTCCTCTAATGACTCCTTTTGAGGAGCAAATTCAACCAATTTCGCAAATTCCTCTAAAGCCCTGTGCACTGCAGAGTTTGCTACCTCCATATTATCGAACTTGAAATGAACATAATCCTCCCACCTACGAATCAAATGTCCAGAGCTAGAAAACTCATTAATAAGAATTTCGGGACACTTTTTAAATACTACATCTACACTACTTATTTCCTGACTGAGTACTTCCTTTATATCCCCCATAGCCACTAATCTCCCCCTTGTCAGCACTCCTACCCTATCACAAAGTTGTTCCACATCACTCAATACGTGAGAACTAAAAAATATGGTTTTACCCGAATCTCTTAGAGAAAGTATCAACTCACGAATGTGCCTTCTGCCTATTGGGTCAAGACCACTCATTGGCTCATCGAGTATAAGAAATTCTGGATCTCCCACTAATGCAATGGCGAAACCAATTTTTTGTCTCATCCCTTTAGAAAAATTTCTAATTCTTATCTTTGAAATCTCTTTCAACTCGAGTATTTCACTCAATCTCTCCCATTCCTTACTAAAATCTTTGCTACCCATACCCCTTAACTTGCAATAGAAATTAATCGTTTCTTCAGGAGTTAAATATTCATAAAAATAGGGCTGTTCAGGTAGATAGCCTAAACTTTTTCTTGATTCAGGAGAAGAGCCCTCAATACCGTTTATCCATATCTTTCCACTCGTGGGTATTAGCAAACCGCAAATCATTTTTATGGTTGTAGTTTTACCTGCTCCATTCCTGCCTAAGAATCCAAATACTTCTCCTTTTTTTATCTCTATTGACAAATCCTTTACAGCAAAAATATTTTTCCTCTTTAATGATGGGTACCTCTTCGATAAACCCTCTGTTTTTAGTACTATCTCTCTTCTTTCCATTACCTACCCAAATTACTCCTTTCTTATCTCTTGCGTAGAGCCATACTTAAATACTTTTCCATCGGTACTAACTAAACAATATGCAAGTGCTACCGCAAGTACAATGCCTGCCAACGCTAATACACTTAATGGTTGAGCAGTGGAAAGGTCCATTATAATTACCTTTCTACTTACTGCTATAACCGCAGTAGCAAGAACAACTTTCACTTGAATAGTGTCCTCTCTTAGATAAACTACTATGTTTTGGTAGACCTCTATCGCTATTAACACCGTTAAAAATGCTCCTAAAAGTTCTACAATCTGCTCAATAGATATAATGTAACTATTAGACATTAGGATTTTACCTACAACTAGAATTACTATGTCGATAGCAGAAAGCATAATCACAAAAACAATAACAAGAGCCAATAAACGGATAATCCATTTTATCCAATACTCTGCAAATCCCATTACCTTACTATCAATGTTTTTATCAAAATTTACAGCGGGCTCTTTCTTCTCGCTCATAAAATTAACCTTTTTCTCAAATGTTTACTACTTTTATAAATACACTTTCAAAGTCTTGATTTCAAATGGCGCTATAGAAAATTCTACTGTATTTCTATCGATTAAATCTAAAGTCTCAACACTTTCTTCCTTAAGGTTGCAATAGTAAACTTTTTTAAGTCTAAACGGGAAACTTATTCTTACTTTACCCCTTGTTTTGCCTGCTTCATACAATCTCAGAATTAATGCGTTGTCATCCTCGGACCTTTTAACAGCCTCTATTACAACATTTGGATTATCCAACCAACATAAAGTAAGTGTCTCAATACCATTCTTACTCCCTACATAACTGTAAGATTTCAATGGTAGATTCAATTCATAGGCAGACCTTACAACACTTTCAACAGAAAAATCACCTATATGAGGAAGAATTGAATATGTAAAACTATGCATCCCTTGGTCTGCTTCAAGGTCTGGAGCCATTGGAGAACGAAGCAAGGTTATGGATATTCTACCATCATAAGCATCGTGTCCGTATTTACAATCGTTCAAAATAGCAACTCCATATCCATTTTCGGAGATATCTACCCATTTATGCGCACAAACTTCAAACTTTGCTCTATCCCACGAGGTATTCTGATGTGTAGGTCTTACAATATAACCAAACTGAATTTCATTCTTAAACTCTTCCGCAATCAGGTTAAAATAGAAGCCCGCTTTTAGCATAGTATGCTTTTCATACCATTCAACATTAGTCTTAAAATCTATTCTCCTACTTTTGGAATAAAATACAACATCTTGAATCATTCTGGACTTCTTACCAATCTTATACTCATTCCTAATTATGTGGAACAGGCTACCATCTTCTACTATCTCGGAGGATATAAGTCTATCTTCCTCCTTTATTTTATCTCTATAATCTTGACTAATATCCCAAGCATCCCAGAAAATTGGAATGTCTTCAGCGGTATATATAAAGTTCAGTCTCTTCTCAGGCAAAACAACTTCCCTACACGCATCCTTATCCCACAAACTTTCTATCCTACCACTCTTATCAAACTTTATCCTATAGAATGGGGTTTCCAATGTAGATTTAACATGCACAAACGGGCTCGGACTAATTTTTTCTTTCTTTCTCAGAGCAACCGGAACTATACTCATAGGAGGCAATGTTAAATATACATACAATCCATCTTTAGTTACTTGGGTCTCAAAACTATTTCCATTTACATCCACTGCATCATTAAACTCCTTTTTCGGGATATAAACTATGTCGCTACGAACCCAAGAAAGGGAATTAGGCACAAGAACCCCATTTCCTTCTGGTTCAAGTACAATTTTTTCTCCTAAGTACCCTATAACCTCATCCATCAAACTTTTAAGTTCTGATTCGATTTCCTGAAAAACTATCTCCGCATCCTCGTATACTTTTTTAATTGAAGTCCCGGGCAAAATATCATGAAATTGATGTGTTAGCAACTTCCTCCAGAGTAATTCAAACTTCCCTTTGGGATACTCAAACCCATATATCATCGCAAGTGAACACCAAATTTCTGTCTCCCTAAGCATAAATTCTAACTTACGCATATACTTTTTAATCTTAGATTGAGTAGTATAAGTGCCACGATGAAGTTCAAGGTACAACTCGCCAGTCCAAGTAGGAAGTTCTGCCCCAATTTCTTTCCGAAGAGATGAAAGGAATTGTGAAACATTTACAAATTCTGCTTTAGGACATCCCTCAAGATTTCTTAATCTTAAAGCAATTTCTATCATCTCCCTGTTTGCACCACCACCCCCGTCGCCGTATCCTATTGAACAAAGAACAGAACTTTGTATCTCCTTTTGCTGAACATAATCCCAAGTTTCTTTCAAGACAATAGGATTTGGATAGGCATTGTATCCATCAGTTCTTGTGGTAAGAAAGTGCGTAAATATTTTTGAGCCATCGATTCCCTGCCACCAGAAAGTATCATAGGGAAATCTATTTGTATCGTTCCAGTTAATTTTACTTGTAACAAAGTGTTTAATATTAAATTTGAGTAAAATTTGAGGTAATGACGCAGAGTATCCAAACACATCGGGGAGCCAAAGAGTATCAGGAATATATCCAAAAAATTTCTCAACTGCTTTCATTCCTTCCAATAATTGTCTAACCAGGGATTCACCTCCCGAGATATTACAGTCCGCCTCTACCCACATTCCACCATTTGGCTCCCATCTCCCCTCTTTTACTTTTCTCTTTATTTGTAGCAATAATTCAGGATAATTTTCTTCTATCATTTGATATAAAACAGGCTGAGATTGGATAAACTTAAATTCTGGGTACATCTCCATTAACAAAAGCATACTTGAGAATGTTCGCGCTGCCTTCCTAATAGTTTCCTTTACTGGCCATAGCCAACCTATATCAATATGAGCATGCCCAACTAACCCTATAAAAGGAGTAGTAGGAGAATTTTGGCACTTTAGCAAGGGCTTTATAATATTGTGCGCTTCTAAAACAGATTTTTCTAATTCTTTTTCA
This sequence comes from uncultured Nitrospirales bacterium, assembly GCA_964655185.1. Lineage (GTDB taxonomy): Bacteria > Hydrogenedentota > Hydrogenedentia > Hydrogenedentales > Hydrogenedentaceae > Hydrogenedens. The sequence continues at coordinate 4,585 of CAZZMK010000345.1, forward strand.
TCATCCCAATGTAAAGGAATCAAATCTAACGCTCTATTAAGTTCCTTTAGTATTCTTGCCCTCCTAAGTGAATTTATATCCAAAATTTTAGCGGTCTGAAACAGAGCAAGAGCATCGAAGTAGAATTTATTTACATTCACCCTCTCATATAGCAGTTCACTTGCTTTAAGAACTAATGGTGGGTCATCTTCAGGTGCCCCCCCTACCGAATGAAGCGTCCTAATTCTCAAATCATACCCATCTACACCCGGGAAAGGGTGCCCACAATACGATTCTATATGGATTTCGTAAGTTTCTCCTCCCTTAGCATTAGGAGTTAATAATACCTCTTTATGATACAAATCCATTCCTGCATAGGGTTTACCATTTACAAATAAGAGTTTCTCCGCTACACTATCGTGCCTATAAAAAATTCTGCACCCTTTAAACTGCTTAGGAACTTCTATCTTCCCCCTAAACCACACTGTTTTCCAGTGCTCACCCCATCGAGACCCTACAGGGGCAGGAGCGTACTCCAAATTCTCAGGCGGTTTACGAAAGTGTTCTTCAGTAACACTTGCCTCTAATGGAATATCAGCGATTTTCCCATACCGCCATAAATCGAGTAAACTAAGTCTCTTATCTATTTTCAATTCTACTTCAGGTAATAACATAAAAGTTTACTCCCTATAATTTGGGGTCAAACAATAAAAATAGCAAAATACACCTCTATCCTTCTAAAATCATTAAAGCGACTTAGAAAAACAGTCTACTTTGACTACCTCTGATAAGTGCCCATATATTCCGCGGTGGCGAGTATGTGTCCTTCCATAGCCCTCAACAAATCTGATTTCTTAACACCTGAGGGCAAATTGAGCACCGTGTCAAGCGCATATAACTTGAAGTAATATCTATGAGGTTTACCCGGTGGTGGTGCAGGTCCATTGTACCCAATCTTCCGAAAATCATTAATGCCTTGTTTTGCGCCATTCGGTAAAGTTTCCGTTTTAGGTACCCCCTCAGGTAGACCTTTCTCAGTGGGAGGAATGTTAAATATCACCCAATGAACCCAAGTCCCAACAGGTGCATCGGGGTCATCTGAAATTAAAGCCAAAGATTTAGCATCCTTAGGAACGCCTTCCCAGGTTAAAGGGGGAGAAATATCTGGTCCGTCACCCGTATACTTCTTGGGGATAGGTGCGCCCATTTTAAATGCAGGGCTAACTATGGCCATCTTTTCTCCAGACATAGCCTTCTCTCCTTTATTTTCATCTGATTGTGCTATTGCTGTAAAACATACCATTATGCAAACCAAATACATCGGGGCAATATATAACACTTTTCTCATATCGTACCCTTTCTCACTTTGTAAAATATTATAACTCAGAATTGAATTACAAAAAAAATACTATTTGAGTTTAACCTTTTCACCAATTTTTAACACTTTATCCTTCGTCCAATTATTTAACTCTAATATCTTACCCACAGGTACCCCCGTCTTTTTAGATATGCCAATAAGGGTATCTCCCTTTTGAACAACATATACATTAGAGTTTGCCTCAGAAGAAAGCGATTTTTTACTCTCTGTAATATCATTTGTTTTCTGAGCAACAGATTTGTTTGTGGAAGCCTCTGCCTCTTTATTTAATGTTAAATTTTTACTTTGGTCATCTAAACTTCCCGGATTTACAGGTATAAAAATTTTAGACCCTACTTTCAAGTTAGTAGAATTTAACCCAGTATTAGCCTTTTCAATTAGAGAAATATCCACTTTGTATTTCTTAGCCAAATTCCACAAATTATCACCCGGCTGAATAGTATGCTCAATATATTGTTTACTGCTAACTTTCACGTCTGTAGAAGAAATTGCTTTCTTTTCCTTTGCCACATTCTCTGAAGCGTTTTTCTCGCTCTCAGCAAGATAAATTTTCTGGCCTATACTTAAAACCGAGGTTTCATTCAAATTGTTTATCCGCATCAAATGTTTGGTGGAAAGCCCATATTTCTTCGCTATACCCGAGATTGTATCGCCTTTTTCCACTATATGATAGCCTACAGTATTTTTTTCATTAATTTTACTATCCGAACTTGTTGGTATAGACTGAATCGATGAATCAGGAACAGTATAAGCAGTTTCTACGTAAGGTATTTTTAGTTCATCTCCTTCCCTAATATACTCGTTTTTTAGACCATTTAACCTTTTAACTGCGTCAATAGGAACTGAATAATTACTTGCTATTTTGGTAAGGGTATCTCCCCGTTTCACTTTGTAAATTTGATAATTGGTAGCAGAAAAGTCAGTAATATCTCCTATTTCTGAACTACTTGTCTCATTTTCTTTCAACTTTAATTTCATATTAGCCTTCAATACATCATTAGGTTTCAAATTATTAATTACTGCCAGTTTCTCCGGTTCAAGATTATACTTTTTAGCAATCATATATAATGTTTCACCACGTTTGACTTCATGATACTCAGGTAATTGCGAATTTTTCGATAGTTTGTTCTCATTACCAGATAGTTCATCCTCTTTCTTCGCAAAAGATATCTTTCCTCGCCTTTGAGTAGGGACTAAAATTTCCATGCCCGGCTTTAACGACTTAATAGAAGGCAGAGAATTAACTTCTAAGAGTTCCTCGATTGTAATACCATACCTATGGGCAATTGAATAAGCACTTTCACCTTTCTTAACTATATAGTTAGCGTACTGATAGTTTCTAAAAGATGGAGAAATCAAAACTTGTGCAAGTTTCTCCCCATCTCCTTTCGGGACAATTAGTTTATAAGGATAAGGTGGAGTTATACCTTTTATCAGAAACGGGTTCAGACGAGAAAGTTTACCTTTTTCATACCCCATAGCATTTTCTAAGAGTGATAGAGAATACATACCATCAGTCCACACCTCATCCCATTCTATTGAGGAAAATGGAGATGGGGTAAATCCATATGGTATGGGGTCATTACAAATAAAGATATATGCTAAAAATCGGGGATAATACTTTTGCGTTTCATCCTTTATTGCAGTAGATAAAGGTGGAGTATCTACAATCTTCCAGAAATCTCCTCTTGTATTTGTAGAGTCAATTAATCTCTTCAAACCGTTTTCTCCCATATTATACCCACTTAGAGCCAATCCCCAATCGCCCTCAAAAAAATCATGCAAGTATTTTAGATATTCACAAGCCGCTTTCGTAGAGCGTACCCAATCATATCTTTCGTCAAGATAGGAATCCATAATCAATCCATAATTCTTTGCAGTAGAGCGAACAAATTGCCACATCCCACCAGCACCTGCCGGGGAATTTACCTTAGTCTGAAACATACTCTCAACCATAGCAACCCAACACAGTTCCTCAGGAAGTCCTTCTCGGGAAAGACATTCTCTTATATGATTTATATATAAACCACTTCTATTCAAGCCTTCCTGAAATTTTGAAGGATATCTATTTAATACATCCTCTATTTCAAACAAAACTCTCTCAGGAAGAGGAAAAGGTATTACGATTTCAGAATAACCCTTTGACGATTGAAGTCCTGAAATAATTTTCCAAGTGTTAAGCGTCTCTAATTTCAAATTCTTTTCGGAATCGGGGACAAAATTTTTCTCCCAATCATCCCTGAGTTCTTTGAAAATACCAGGGACTATACCCCCACTAATAAGAGTTCTTCTTGCTGTAAGATATTTCTCTTGAGCCTTTTTATTGTCTCCTTTTCGTCTCAATTCTT
>CAZZMK010000346.1:0-2864 GCA_964655185.1 uncultured Nitrospirales bacterium
CGGGAGCCATATTCTCCTATTCAAAATCCCAAATTTTAAGTAAGGTTTAAGATAATTTATAATTTAACCTGTATTTATAATATCTTAAACTTACTTTTTATCAAAATCAGGAGTCAGCAATGGAAGAATTATTTTTTCTCAGCAGAGAAGAAGTTCTATATATTCAGGAAAAATTTGGCACTCCTCTCTATGTTTATGATAAAGAAACAATGGAAAAATCCGCTAAAGAGGTGCTTTCTTTTCCAAACGCTTTTGGGCTCACTGCTCGCTTTGCTATGAAAGCCTTACCTACAAAAAAAATTCTACAACTCTTCAACTCATTGGGACTGCATATTGATGCAAGTAGTGGATGGGAAGTAGAAAGGGCAATAATAGCAGGGATACCACCTACTCACATTCAGTTAACTGCTCAACAAGTGCCTCAAAACCTAAAAGAACTTATAGAAAAAGGTGTATTGTTCAACGCTTGTTCGCTAAACCAACTTAAAATCTACGGTGAACTATTCCCAGAAACAGAATTAAGTGTAAGAATAAATCCTGGCTTGGGGTCTGGCTCCTCCAATCGCACCAATGTGGGGGGACCATCTTCAAGTTTCGGGATTTGGCACGAATACCTTGACCAAGTATATGAGTTGTCAAACAAATATAAGTTGAAAATAACTGGGCTTCACACGCACATAGGTTCAGGTTCAGACCCGGAAGTATGGCTCCACTGTGCTCTTCTTGCATTGGCGACTGCAAGTAAAATGCCAGAAGTTACCCGACTTAGTTTAGGGGGAGGTTATAAAGTAGCACGAATGCCCGACGAAAAAACAGCAAACCTCCAGGAAATTGGTAAAAAGATTCTACCCGAGTTCTACTCATTTGCTGAGAAGTATGGGAGAAAATTACATCTCGAAATAGAGCCAGGAACATATCTTGTTGCGAGAGCAGGCTCCCTTATCTGCTCAGTAATAGACATTGTTGACACAGGTCCAAAAGGCTATAAATTTATCAAAGTGGATTCGGGAATGACGGAAAATGTAAGACCGGCAATGTATGGAGCACTTCACCCATTAATTGTAGTTCCGAGAAAGGAAAAGGTAAATCACAAAAAAGATTACTATATAGTAGCAGGTCATTGTTGCGAAAGCGGAGATATATTTACTCCTAAAAGAGGAGACCCTGAAACACCCGAGCCGAGAGAAATGTTAGAACCTGAAATAGGAGATGCACTTGTAGTCGAAGGATGTGGAGCTTATTGTGCGAGCCAATCATGTAAAAATTACAATTCCTTCCCTGAGGCAGGAGAAATAATAAGAGTAGCCCCTTTTGAATATGAATGGATAAGAAAACCACAAACCTTGGAACAAATAATTCAGAATGAATTATAAAAAGTTAAGGGAAAAATATGAACCCGGTTGCTCTCATAACAGGTGCCAGTAGAGGTATCGGAAGAGGTATAGCGGAATCACTTGCGCAAAAGGGGTTTGAAATTGTAGCGATAGCAAGAGATATCCAGAACCTCCAAGTACTAAAAGATGAGGTAGAGAAAAATTTCCATGTTAGATGTCACATATATTCTTTAGATATCGGTGACCTTGAAGCACAGGAAATATGGTGGAGAGAAAACTCTGAAAAAATACCCCAAATCAATTTACTCGTAAACAATGCAGGAATAGCCCCTGAAAAAAGATTAGACCTACTTGAGACCACTCCCCAAAGTTACGATAAAGTTATGGAGACTAATTTAAGAGGTCCATTCTTTTTTACCCAAAAAATAGTTAAGTCAATGTTAGCAAATCAAGGTTCTCCAGAAACCATCCTCCATAAAAGAAGATTGATATTCATCACAAGTATTTCTGCAAATACAGCCTCCATAAATCGGGGAGAATACTGCATAAGCAAAGCAGGACTAAGTATGGTAGCGAAATTATATGCTGTCAGACTTGCTGAGTTTGACATCCCTGTATTTGAGATAAGGCCCGGGATTATTGCTACAGATATGACAGCAGGGGTAAAAGAAAAATATGACGACTTAATATTTAATAAAAATCTTCTCCTCCAAAGAAGGTGGGGCACACCCGAAGATATTGGTAAATGCGTAGTTGCAATTGCAGAGGGAGCATTTGATTATGCAACAGGTGCAATTTTTGAGATAAATGGTGGATTTAGTGTTTCAAGGCTGTAAAAATGAGAAGAAAAGATTTAGCAAGAATTATAGACCTTACTCTTGTGAGGCCAAATGCTACTGAAACTGAAATTCGAAAGTTATGTGCTGAGGCTGTGGAACACCAATTCTATGCGGTCGCTGTAAACCCTACATGGACAAAACTGTGCAGTCAATTGTTAAAGAATACATTAGTCAAAGTAGATGTATGCGTAGGGTTTCCACTTGGCGCGACTACCCCAAAAACTAAAATTTCTGAAACTGAAGAAGCAATTAGTAATGGCGCCAGTGAAATAGATTTCGTGATAAATATAGGAGCACTGAAATCAGGTTACACCGCTTTTGTAGAAAGAGAAATTATTGCGATAGTCAAATGTGCAGTAAATACACCTGTCAAGGTTATACTCGAAACAAGTTATCTCACTGATGAGGAAAAAATTTTAGTATGTAAGATGGCTCTAAACTCGGGGGCTTCGTTTGTAAAAACTTGTACGGGATTCGGTCTCAACGGTGCTACTGTCGAAGATGTAAGGTTAATGAGACTAACAGTAGGAAATGCAATAGGGGTAAAAGCAGCAGGTGGTATAAGAACTTATGCAGATGCTATTACTCTAATACAAGCAGGAGCAAATAGAATAGGAACAAGCGCCGGTGTAAAAATTATACAGGAGGCTCCGGAGTAAAGCTGGTCAATTCAGAGCGTAATAAGTATCTG
>CAZZMK010000347.1:0-3776 GCA_964655185.1 uncultured Nitrospirales bacterium
GAAATTTGGGATGGGAAGGGGGCCGCTAAAAGCAATTTTTCTGGGGTTTAAAGACCACCCAAATGAGCATTTTAAACAAAGGAGCATGTCTTGTCCGTTTCTTTTTGGATTTTTGCAAAAAACAAAAGAAAGGAGAAAAGTGATGAAAGTAAGAATTTTATTAGTGTTAATAGCAGTAGTAGGCGTTGTAATTCCATATATAACAACTGCTGATCAAAGTAATTCGGATTTTAATTCTGCTTTGGAATATTTGAAAAAATATAAATTTGGTATGGAAGTAGCGCCGTTAAAGCCTATTTCCGAGGCTATCAAGACTACCCAAAATGACCTTTCAAAGCAGGAGCAACTGTCTCGTACTTTAATGGATGTATTTACGCAAGCAACAATAGATGGCAAGAGATATATAGCCCGTCAGTTGGTGGTTATTGGAACACCTTCTATTGTTCCTAAAATGGCACCGTATCTTGAGAGTGAGGAGACCATTGATATTGCATGTAGGGTTCTTGAACAAATTCCTGGTAAAGAGTCTACTCAAGCCTTAATAAATGCACTGAATAAGCCTCTATCTGATTCTTTGAAAGTTGCAATTATAAATTCTCTCGGGAGAAGACGAGATGAATTGGCTATCGGAACTTTGCAAAAGTTTTTGGATTCGCCTGTTAAGGACTTGAGGGATTCCGCATTATTTGCTTTGTCGGAAATACCAAGTGTTAAATCTGCAGGGGTATTGTGGAATTGGGGTAAGGATAAATTAGCAAGCGGTGATAAGAGAGTTATAGAAAGTTTGTTGAAGGTAGCAGATAATGTTTCCCAACTTGAGGATGGCAAGAAAATCTCTGCATCGATATTTGAAGCAGTTTACGAAAATCCTAATTCATCGGCAGTGTGTAGAGTCAATGCGCTTCAGGGTCTAATGTCTTTGAAAGGTAAGGAGTTGTTGCCTATTTTGGAGAAAAATATATTGTCTGAGAATAAAGTTCTTTCCTGTGCTTCCGTAGATTTACTCAAGAATGAGTATGCAACTGATGAGGATGTAGCAGGAGTTGTAAGTGCTACATTGCCTAAGGCATCGTCCTCAATTCAATTGGCTTTGCTCGAAGTAATTGCTGAGAGAAATTTGAAATCTTGCTTGCCTCAAGTAACAGAGTTGCTTAATAGTCCATCTTCAGAAGTTAAAGTTATGTCAATTAGAACTTTGGGTAAAATTGGAGACGTTAATTCTGCCAATATATTGTTAGGATTGGCGATGTCTGATGATAAAGAAGTAAGTGAGTCCGCAGAGGATGCACTTCTGAAAATTTCTTCTGAAGGAATTGCCGAGTTTTTGATTGAAAAAGGAAGAAAAGGAAATGAAGTTGAAAGAAAACTCTCAGTAAAATTGATTGGGGAAAGAAGAGAACTGCAATCTAAGCAATTTTTGTTGGATATTATAAAGGGTGGGGATAAAGTAGTTTTGGATGAGGCACTGGATTCTATTTCTATTATTGGAGATGAAACTGATTTGGGAATTTTGTTTGACAAATTGTCAGGGGATATTGAGAGTGCTTCTAAATATACATTTGCAATTTTATCAATTTTGGGCAGAGTTGGGGATGAAGCGAAGCGAGTTAATTATGTCACTGATAGATTAGGAAGAGCAAAAGACGTAGAGGAAAAGAAAGTTTATATTGATTTGTTGGGCAATTTGAAGACCCCTGAAGGCAATCAGATTTTGAAGAATTTGGTGGACAAAGAAAGGGATTTAGTCCCTGCGATATTAAAAGCATTAGGAAAATCTGAGGATGTGGAAGTCCTTAAGTTCCTTATTTCTAAGATGTCGGAATTCAAGCCCGATGATGTTCAGTCTACAGCGGTTTCGAGTTGTTTAAATATTCTTAGGAGTAATATTCCCCTTACAGAAGAGGAAAAATGTGCGTATTATGTAGACTTATGGAAGTATGCAAAAGGTAGACCTATTTTGCAGAGAAATATATTGGGAAATATTTCTAAGTTGAACAGAGTCGAGGCTTTAGATTTTATTGAGGGAATAAAACCCTCTGAGGATTTGAAAAATGACTGGTATATAGCAAGAGTAAATTTAGGGATGAATTTGTGTTTTGCTTATCCTGATAAGTGTATTCCAATATTAGAGACGGGGAAGGAGTTTGTAAGAGAAAAGTTAAAGGAAGAGGTTGTAAGGATATTAAATGCGGTTAAGAATAGGAATAATTATTTATGTGCGTGGAGCGTAAGTGGTCCTTATCAGATGGATGATTATAGCGCTGAAAGGTTGTTTAATGAAGTTTCTTTGCCACCTGAAACGGACCCTGCTTCTGTTAATGATTGGAGAGTATTGCCAATGGATATTAGAGAGGATGGGTTAATTTATGGAGATTTATTTGACCGATTAGGTGGAAAGGTAGAATGTGTGGCTTATGTGGCTTGTAAAATTACCTGTGATAATCCTTGCAAAGCAACGCTTTTATTAGGTACAAATGATGGCGTTAAAGTGTGGCTAAATGGCAAATTAGTTCATACTTTTCCTAACGGGCGGGTTATGACTCCCGACGAGGATAAAGTTGAATTGAGTTTGGATAAATATAATGTGTTGGTAATGGGGATATATAATCAAGGGGGCGTGTGGGAATTTACTGCTAAACTTGACGGTTTAGATTTAAATAAGGTTAAGATAGAGCCATACTAAATTGATATTTTAAGGTTTTAAATAGTAGGAAAGTATTCTGGTTTGGAAAATATTTGAAAGTGGGGAAGGAGGAATATGCCTCAGTTGATTGTAGAACAAAAAGGAGTATCTACCCAGACAGTTCCTCTATCGGATAAGGAGATAATACTTGGTAGGGCTCATGATTGTGATGTTATATTGCTGGCTGAAGAGGTTTCGAGACATCACGCTAAAATTTTCTATCGTGATGGAAAATATGTAATTCAAGATTTGCGTAGTTTGAATGGTACCTATGTAAACAAGCAGAAAGTATTAGAGCATACACTGTCTCATATGGATGAGATTTATTTGGGTAGTAAATGTAGGATTATATTTAGAGATGATACTTACTACGGGAGAAGTAATAAAGAGGAATTTGAAAGCACTATTATTAGTCAGGTTGAACTTGTCAGAAAAGAAATAGAAGATGTCCAAAATACACTATTTCAGTTTTCCAATAAATCTTTGGATAGGGAAGAGAAATTAAAAGAGATTGAAGTTGCGTGGCCCAAGTTTGATGTAAGACAGTTGAGTCGAGCATATAGAAGACTGGATGCTCTATATAAAGCAAGCCAAATAATGGGTTCTGCCCAACCTCTTAATGTAAAACTTACAAAATTTCTCGAGTTAGTAGTCGATATTGTAGGTGCAGAGCGCGGTTTTATACTTTTGCGAGAAGATAAGAAAAATTCTCTTGTAGTAAGAGCGGTGAAGGCATTGGACCCTAGCCTTGATGCGAGTTCTCCAAGTATGGGAATAGCGGGTAAATCTGCTATAGATGGAGAACCTGTTCTGCTTAACGATTCTGCTTCTGACCCATATTTTTCAGGGAGGAAGAGTATAGTAGTGCAAAAGATCAAAAGTGCTATGAGTGCTCCTGTGAAGATTGAGGATAGAATTTTAGGTTCAATTTATGTTGACGCTATACATAAGAAAGTTCAGTTTGATGAAGAAGACCTTGAACTGTTGTGCTCGTTAGGAAATCAGGTTGCTTTTGCAGTGGAGAATGCAAGGCTAAACGAGAAAATGTTAGAAGAGGAAAGGAGACGTCAGAATTTCAAAAGGTTTTTGCCTG
>CAZZMK010000348.1:0-5300 GCA_964655185.1 uncultured Nitrospirales bacterium
TTTGGTAAAACCCTATTAGTAGTATGGCGCCGTCGCTCTGGTGGTTGGAGAGGCGGAATCATAATCCGTGTGTCGGGGGTTCGAGTCCCTGCGCCGCCACTTTTTATTTTTAGACTACTTTAGAATTAGATTGATAAAGGGTAGGAAGGATGGAATACAAATTTTTGGGCAGATCAGGTTTGAAGGTTTCAGAAATTTGTTTAGGTACTATGACATTTGGCAACGAGGCAAGTGAAGAAGAAAGCATAAAGATAATGAATTTTGCTTACGAATTAGGGGTTAATTTCTTTGATACTGCTCACAATTACAATAAAGGTGTAACCGAGGAGATATTAGGTAGATGGCTTGGGACGAAAAGAAAGGAAATAATATTAGCAACAAAAGTTTTCTTTCCCTCAGTCCAAGGTATAAACAGAGAAGGGCTATCTAAGAAAAACATATTTATTTCATTTGAGGAATCGCTAAGGCGATTGAATACTGATTATGTAGATATTTTGTATCTACATCATTGGGACGAAAATGTCGATGTTGAATATGCTTTGGAGGCAGTGAATACCCTTATTAATCAGGGGAAGGTTTTATATGTAGGTATATCTAATTTTTCTGCTTGGCAAATAATGAAAACTATAGGAGTATCCAAAATAAGAAATTGGAGTGTTCCAGTTTGTATTCAACCGATGTATAGTCTATTGAAAAGACAGGTAGAGGTAGAAATTTTGCCACTTGCTCAATCAGAGCATCTTGGTGTTGTTCCTTACAATGTATTAGGGGCGGGCATGTTGACGGGTAAATATTTGCGGGGTGAAACTGGGAGGCTTAAAGAAAATGTTATGTATCAAAAGAGATACAGTAACCCGTTGTATGTGGAAATTACCCAAAAGTTTATCAATTATGCTGAGTCTAAAGGGATTTCACCGGCTGTTTTAGCACCAGCATGGGTGAAGGCTCATCCAGCGGTTACCTCAATATTGTTAGGCGCTCGAAGTTTAGAGCAATTCAAAGAGGTGGTAAAGTGCACGGAAGTAAAACTTACTAAAGAGGAGTGGGAAGAGATTTCTAATCTTTCTTATCAGCCGCCGTCCCCAACTGATAGAGAGCCTTTAGAAGTCTATAAATTACGAGGATGGTAATTTAATCAAATTGGGCAAGGTAATATTGTATCCGATTTGTCACAAATTCGCGTAAATTTTTTAGATTTTCTATTAATATTCCTACTGAAGTTGCTGTGATAGGTGTTCTTCCAAAAATTCCTCTTATTTCTACAAATACATCCTTTTTGTTATGTCTAAATGATTCTATGGCTATGTGTATCACTCCCGGGGTTTCGTTAGATTCAGGAAGAACAAAACGAACTCCTACAGTTGCTATAGGTCTGCCAAAGTACTCTATGAGTGTATCATGATTTTGACGAAACAGTTTTTCTGTAATAAAAAGTTTTGCATCATGGTAATTAGTTAGACCAAATGTAGAACGAATTGTACCTATGTGTGCAATGAACAATGTTTGATTTCTTGCACTTAGGATTTTTGGTACCAGAAATCCCACTTTTTCCAGAAAGTTTGAAAATGTTACTACTGTCCATTCCTCAATAATTATTGCTCTGTCGGGTAGAAATAGAACTACAGATTGACTCTTGTTTGTGTGATTTGTATAAAAGCGAGCCTGCACAGGAAAACTCAGGTCTATGCTGTCATATCCTACCTTAGTGCCTGCTATTTCAGCATATAGTTTTTGTAAGGCTTCTTTATTAATAGGTGATGGAGGATGTAATAGTTCTACCGAGAAATGTATAGGTCTATCTTCGGTTTGCATATATTATCCTTATCGTACTTTTGTACTAATATTGAAGTAGTATTTGCCTCAAAAAGATAGAGTAATTATAGGATAAATAGTAGGGTAAAAGAAAAGGTAAAAGTTAACAATTGATGGGCATTTTCTATGCTAATTAAACAATTATATATAATAAAGCCTTATCAAAAAGAAGGTTCTTTTTAATATGCGAATTTTGGGTATAGACTACGGAGAAAGAAGATTAGGGATAGCAATAAGTGACCCATTAGGTATTTTTGCTTTCCCCCTTACTGTGATAGATTTGAAAAAAAGTAAGGATTGGAAATTTGAATTGAAAAAGATTATCCAAGAAAAAGAGGTAGAAAAGATTGTTGTTGGATTGCCCCTAACACTAAAAGGCGAAGAGGGAGAATTGGCAAAGAAAGCAAAAGATTTTTGTGAATTGTTGAAGAGTGAATTAGATTTGCCCGTTGAATTAGTTGACGAGAGATTTACATCTGAAATTGCGAGGAAAACTTTTCGAGGTGAAGGTGGCACTGAAAAACAGTTACGGGGAAAGTTAGATATGTATTCGTCTGCTCAACTTTTGCAAACTTACCTTGATATGATGAGAGGGGAGACCAGTAGATAATCTTAGGTGTATCTTAGTTGGTAAACATAGATGAATATTAAGCCCCAAAAAATAATGATGTTTTTTGTGATATGTTCTGTTTTTATTTTTCTAACTATACTTTTAGGTTTATGTGGATTAGCAGTCTATTTAAATAGGGAAGTACCAGGGGGTGAGCCAGTAGAAATTACAATTCCCAAAGGGGCAACAGGTAGAGATATAGCAAGAATTCTAAAAGAAAAAGGCTTGATTTATCACGATTATATATACTTAATTATGACCAGATTAAACCCTTCACTAAATGTGAGATACGGTATTTATGAGATTTCTAAAGGCATTTCGCCCAAGCAAATTATTGAAATACTTAAAAAAGGTCCAATAAGGCAATTATGCGAGTATAGTTTAACCGTTCCTGAGGGATTAACTAATTGGCAAATAGCCTTGTTAACTCCTAATCCTGAAGAATTCTTAAGGATTGTAAACTCTCAAGATTTTATCAAGAGCATGGGATTTGATGTTCCCACAGCGGAAGGTTTTCTTTTCCCTGCTACTTACTGCTTCGACACAGTCCCTGACTCATATACAATAGCGAAAACAATGGTCGAGAACTTTAAGAAAGTATGGAATAAGTTAGCAATTGAAAAAGGCTTATCATTGGATAATGCCGATTTATATATGATTTTGAAAGTAGCTTCACTTGTGGAAGAAGAGGCGAAACTAAAAGAGGAAAAGCCGTTAATTGCTCGAGTTATATATAATCGGCTGAGTAAAAATATGCTTCTTCAGATTGATGCTACTATTCAATATGCTCTAAAAAAATATGGTGAGCCTTTGACAAATAAAGATAAAGAGATAGACTCACCTTACAATACTTATAAGAATTTAGGATTACCTCCTACACCTATATGTAATCCCGGGATTGATAGTATAATTTCTGCGTTGGAGCCTGCTAATGGTGAATATTTGTATTACGTTGCTAATGCGGATGGGCAAAGCCACACATTTTCAAAAACTTATGAAGAACACCTGAAAGCAGTGAAGAGATATAGAGAAAATAACTCCTCTGACAAAAGAATTTAAACATCCCTATCATCGGGATACACTACTACGACTGATTTTCCTGCTGGAGTTTTGCTTTAATCTTGCTCCAATCGTCTTTCAATGTTACAATGCGATTAAATACCATTCTATCAGGCGTAGTATCTGGGTCAACGCAGAAGTAACCAACTCTTTCGAATTGCACTTTGTCACCTATTTTTAAGTTTCGAAGGGCGGGTTCTAGTTTGCAATCGGTTAAAATAGTAAGTGAATTTGGGTTGATGTTATCTAACCAAGTTCCTCCCTCAGGTACATCATCAGGGTCGGGTTTTAGGAATAAGTAATCATAAAGTCTCACCTCTGCTTCAAAAGCGTGTTTTGCAGAAACCCAGTGTAGAGTTGCTTTAACCTTTCTACCATCAGGTGCATTACCCCCTTTTGTTGCTGGGTCGTAAGTGCACCGTAATTCTACTATATTCCCATCTTTATCTTTGACCACATCTACGCATTTAATAAAGTAAGCATACCTTAGTCTTATTTCTCTTCCAGGAGCAAGTCTATAAAACTTAGGATGAGGATTTTCCATAAAGTCCTCTCTGTCAATATATATAACCTTTGAAAACGGCACTTTTCTAATTCCGGCTTGAGGGTCTTCAGGATTATTAATTGCCTCCATTTCTTCTTCTAAGTCATCTGGATAATTTTCGATAACAACTTTTAATGGATTCAATACTGCCATGTATCTATTGGCTTTTTTATTTAAATCTTCTCTTATACAGTGCTCAAGCAGGGCTATGTCTACTGTGCTATCCGCTTTTGCGACCCCTATAATTTTACAGAAGTTTCTGATAGACTCCGGTGTATAGCCTCTTCTTCTCAATCCGGATATTGTTGGCATTCTTGGGTCATCCCAACCTCTTACATATCCACCCTTGACAAGTTCTAATAGCCTCCTTTTACTCATAACTGTATAAGTTAAGTTTAGTCTTGCAAACTCAATCTGTCTCGGAGCATATATTCCAAGTTCTTTAATAAACCACTCGTACAGAGGTCTATGGTCTTCAAATTCTAATGTGCAGATTGAATGTGTGATACCCTCTATAGAATCGGACTGACCGTGTGCAAAATCATAAGTAGGATATATACACCATTTATCCCCAGTTCGTGGATGTGATGCCTTGATTATTCTATACATAATAGGGTCACGCATATTTAGGTTTGGCGAACTCATATCTATTTTAGCGCGAAGTGTTCTTGAACCTTCTGGAAATTCTCCTGCACGCATTCTTTGGAACAAATCTAAATTTTCCTCTACCGAACGGTTTCTGTAAGGGCTTTCTTTTCCAGGTTCAGTTAGTGTTCCTCTGTATTCTCTGACCTCCTCAGGGGACAAATCACAAACGTAGGCTTTTCCTTTTTTGATAAGTTCTATCGCCCATTGATAGAGTTGTTCAAAATAATCGGATGCATAGTACTCGTGTTTGCCCCAATCAAAGCCTAACCATTTAACATCTTCTTTTATAGCATCGATATATTCCTGGTCTTCCTTTAGTGGGTTGGTATCATCAAATCGCAAATGGCACCTTCCACCATATTCTTGTGCGATACCGAAGTTTAAGCATATAGATTTTGCATGACCTATATGTAAGTATCCATTGGGTTCTGGAGGAAATCGAGTAACTACTTCTTTGTACCTTCCGGTTCTCAAATCTTCATCTATAATTTCGTGAATAAAATCTCTACCTATACAGCACTTTTCTTTGTTATCTTTATTTTTTGGTTTTAACTCTTCGGACATACGAAAACCTCCACCTTCTTATAAAAGAGTCCCTTGTTAGTTATGAGTAATTGAATCCTCGAG
>CAZZMK010000349.1:0-6979 GCA_964655185.1 uncultured Nitrospirales bacterium
TGCACTCTTCTGCCCCATAATAACCTGTCTTACTTTTGCAATATATGGATAACCGTGAAGATACCAATTATAGAATTTCCTAAATGATAAGACACCTTTTTCTTCCCCATAGTATTCAATATGAATATCGAAATGTCTCAAACACCATTTCACTCTTTCATTAAGGTCAGGAGGAAAAAGAATTATACCTTCTTCAATATACTTCTTACATCTCATAAAAATGAAAGGATTTCCTATCGCCCCCCTTCCAATCATTACTCCATCTGCCCCAAGTTCCAGACATTTTTTTGCATCTTGAGGAGTCTTTATATCACCATTTGCAATCAACGGTATCTTACAAACTTCCTTAATTTTCGGAACCCAGTTCCAATCAGCCTTACCTTTTAAGCCATCTTCTCGAGTTCTCAAATGAACTGTTATAAAATCCAAACCATTATCCTGAGCAATCTTGACTACATCAAGAATAGTAATATGATTAGAATCCCACCCCAAACGAGTCTTTATGCTGACAGGTATAGAAACATTTTTTTTGACATTAGCCACAATTTTCTCAAGTTTATTTAAATCTCTAAGTAAGCCTGCACCATCGCCCCTATTCACAATTTTCTTGACCCAACATCCAGCATTTATATCGATAAAATCAGGAGCATACTCCTGGGCAATTTGTGCCGCTTTAACCATACTCTCTACAGAACTCCCGTATATCTGAATCCCAAAGGGTTTTTCTTCTTCGTGAAACTTCATCTTTTGTAAGGAACGAGGAACTGACCTGATTATAGCCTCTGCACTAATAAACTCAGAGATAACTACATCTGCGCCCCATATCTTACATATTTTTCTAAAAGGAGGGTCTGAAATATCATCCATAGGAGCAAGAAAAATAGGATTATTTATTTGATACTTTCCAATTACCATATAAACTAATCTTAATAATCAATCCCCTTTCACTTGCTGAGACAATCTCATTGCACAAAATTTTGGACCACACATTGTGCAATAATTCTGAGACCGGAGGTCATTATAAGGACAGGTATTACTCTCAATAAAATATTCCTCTGCCTTTTCAGGGTCAAGGGATAATAGAAATTGGTCTTTCCACAAGAATTTAACTCTAGCCACACTCATAAGATAGTCTCTAAACAAAGCAGACGGATAACCTTTAGCAATGTCAGCAGAATGAGCACTGATTTTGTATGTTATAACACCTTCTTTAACATCTTTTTTATTAGGCAGTCCTATATGTTCTTTAGGGGTTACATAACACAGCATTGCAGTCCCTCCAGCACCAATAATGGAAGCACCTATAGCAGAACTTATATGGTCGTATCCCATAGCTATGTCTGTAACTACAGGTCCAAGCGTATAAAATGGAGCATTATTACATATCTTTTTTTGTATATCCACATTTTCCAATACCTTGTTAATGGGAATATGTCCTGGTCCTTCGTGCATTACCTGTACATCGTATTCATCTGCAATTTTTGCTAATTCTGATTGTACCTTCAGTTCAGCAAATTGTGCCTCATCATTGGCATCAAAAATACAACCAGGACGTAAACCATCCCCTATGGATACCGCTATATCGTATTTCGATAAGATTTCACAAATTTCTTCCCAATGAGTATAGGTGAAGTTTTCCTTATCATTTTCTTCCATCCACCGCACAATAATTACCCCACCTCTGCTAACAATACCTGCTAACCTTTTCTTTACAAGAGGTAGGTGTTCTTTCAAAATCGCTGAATGGATAGTGAAATAATCTACACCTTGTTCAGCCTGCTCAATAAGTACATCCTTGAACAGTTCCCATGAAATATTAGATGGGTTACCATTAGCCCGCTCGAAAGCCTCATAAATAGGTACAGTTCCCACTGGTACAGGAGAATTTCTAATTATTGCATTTCTAATCTCTTCTATATTTTCCCCAGTACTTAAATCCATTACAGTATCTGCACCGCTTTTCACGGCAAAAATCATCTTTTCCACTTCTTCTTCTATCCCACTTCGAACTGAAGAATTACCTATATTGGCATTTATTTTAGTTCTGAGTCCCTCCCCTATCCCCATAGGTTCTAATTCAAGATGATTTATGTTGGAAGGAATTATAATTTTCCCTCTTGCTACCTGCTCGCATATCCATTCTGGTGTAATTACTGATTTCTCAATTATCTCCTCTGCTTTCTCTTTCCAGAAAATCTCATACCATTTCTTGTTTAACAAAATCTCCATACTCTCCCTATATGCTACATACTCCATTTCAGGAGTAATAATTCCTCTTTTGGCGTAGTATTTCTGGGTGGCTCTTTTGACACTTGATTTAGTACATAAAGTACCCTCATCAAGCATCTCTTTATGTAATTCACCCCATTTGGTTATCCATTCCTTTCTAATCTTCTCAATACCGTCTCTAAAATCTATTTTATCTATCAACTCCAACTTGCCTGCAGTTTCATACAAGTAATATTTAGGCTCAAAATCGGCAGGAGAATTTTCCGGGAGTAATTCCTTACTTAACAGGATTACCTTTGTAGGAATATACAAAGATAGCCCCCACCTACTTTTATATTCTACATATTCTATCCTGGTATGCTCTTCCAATATTTTACTCATTTTTTCTTTTATATACTAACCCTTATATTTCAACAACCACATTTAGAGATTCATTTCCCCTCTTTATTTCATATTCGTTTACACGCAACATCGCACAGACTTCAGGAACAATTATCTGCGTCATTTCATAATCTTTATCCTCGCAATTTACAACTACTTTTTTAACGGGTGCTGCCATACTAATGTTAGCCTCAGTTTTTGCCTTCCTTATAGGAGTAATAATATCTAACATATATTGATAGAAATTATTGAATTTACATTCTGAAATACCGTTAAACTCATACATATTGGGCCACGGACTTTTATGAACAGAAGGTTGCATATCTTCATCACCGGCATATTCCCAGTGCCATATCTCTTCTGTGATGTATGGCAAAAATGGAGCAAACATTCTTATCAAAACCCTATGGATAAACCTCAAAGAAGCACAAGCAGATAATTTATCTTCGGTAAGTTCAGATTTATAGGTTCTTGGCTTCACAATTTCAAGATAGTTATCACAAAAAGTTCCCCAGAAAAATTCTTCTGTTAGCATCAGAGCCTGAGCGTAGTCAAATTCCTCAAAACTCTCCGTCGCTCTCTTAACACATTCCTTAAGTTCTTGTATTACCGCCATATCTATTTGATGAGTTATCTTGTCTTTAGTCAATATCTTCCTATCTATTCCATCAAGTTGCATAATTACGAACTTACCCGCGTTAAACAATTTAGTACAAAGTTTTCTTCCAACCTTAAAAGCCTGCTCGTCGTATGCGGTATCAACTCCAAGTCTTGCTTTTCCCGCCCAATATCGAACACTATCTGCACCATGTTGATTTATTAATGGTTCAGGAGTAACTACATTACCATGACTCTTGGACATTTTCTTCCTGTCGGGGTCTAAAATCCATCCGCTCAAGACTATGTTCTTCCAAGGAATCTCCCCATCGTGTAGATACGCTTTCACAATAGTATAAAAAGCCCAAGTTCTAATTATGTCGTGAGCCTGTGGCCTCATATCCATAGGGAACAATTTCTTATGTCTTTCAGGATTCAAAAACCAATGTGTAGCAATTTGAGGTGTTAACGAACTTGTAGCCCAAGTATCCAAAACATCAGGTTCACCAGTAAATCCTCCCGGTTTGTCCCGTTGTTCCTCAGTATAACATTCGGGCACATCAGTAAGTGGGTCTACAGGGAGTTTACTAATCTCAGGTAAAATAGGCTTTTCGTAAATAACTTCACCCACATTATTAATAGGGTACCAAACAGGAATGGGAACTCCAAAGAACCTCTGTCTACTCAAACACCAATCTTGGTTTAGCCCCTCAACCCAATGTTCGTACCTCTTGTACATATACTCAGGATACCACTTTATTTTTCTACCCTGCTCTATCAAGGCTTCCTTCTTATCAATAATTCTTGTATACCACTGGCGGGTGGGGATAATTTCGAGAGGCTTGTCTCCTTTTTCAAAATACTTTACAGGATGAACTATCTCTGTTTCGGGTCTGTCTATCACTCCATCTATTGAATTTGCTATCTCTACTATTTTTTTCTTGGCATTGCCTACGTATAATCCCTTTAATTGCTCATACACACTTGTAGCGCTTTCCGGGTTTACAGAAGGAATTAACAATGTTCCTCCATCATCTTTCTGCGAAGTAGATACAGAGCCCTCATGCACAAACTTTACAGGTAATAAAGTTCCATTCTTCGCCACTATTTGCCTAAGGGGTAAGTTAAACTTCTTCCACCATTCAACATCTGTTTGGTCTCCAAAAGTACACACCATTACCACACCAGTACCTTTTTCAGGCTCTGCTTTTTCATCTGCCATTATAGGAACAGGTACACCAAACAAAGGTGTAATAGCACTCTTACCTATATACTTCTTGTATCGTTCATCTTCAGGATGAACTAATACCGCAACACAAGCAGGTAACAACTCTGGACGGGTCGTTGCAATCACAAGATATTCAGAAGAATCTTTAATTTGGAATCGGAAATAATAGTATGCTGACGGAACATTTTTATCTACAATTTCTGCCTGAGCGATAGCAGTTTGATAATCGACATCCCATAGGACAGGCTTCTCTTCCTGGTATATTTCACCCCGCTTATATAATTCTATAAAACTCGCTTGAGAGATCAATCTACAGTGTTTATCAATTGTCGCATACTCAAGAGACCAATCATAACTCATACCCAATCTTGTCCATAAAGACTTAAAAGCCTTTTCATCCTCAACAATAACCTTATCACACAACTCAATAAAATTCTTCCTACTAACCGGAAGAGGTGGCCCCTTTCTTCCAGGTTCGACATTCAAATTTGGGTCGTAAGGCAAAGAAGGCTCACATTTTACATTAAGATAATTTTGAACCCTTCTCTCCGTTGGCAATCCATTATCGTCCCAGCCTATCGGGAAAAAGATATTTTTTCCTTTCATCCGTTGAAATCTAACTATGAAATCTTGGTGTGAATAACTAAACATGTGACCTACATGAAGTGAGCCACTAACTGTTGGAGGGGGAGTATCTACTACAAAAGTCTCCTCTCTTGATTTAGAAGAATCCCACTTGTAAATCCCGTCTTCTAACCATTTTTTCATCCAATGTTCTTCAATAGTTTTAAAATCATAGTTTTTCGGCAGTTCCATATCTTTTCCCTTCTGAAAAAATTAAAATATCCCCTCTCATGTAGAATATTCAAGGTGCATAAGATTGTTTATAGTATACAAAAACTGATAGAGATAGAGAAAATTCCGTTACATTTCCTATAGCACACCGAACCCAGTAAGAGCATAAGTAAAAAGGAATCTTGAAATAAGCATAAGGGGAATGGAAAGAATTCTACCACCTATGGTTATGGCTATTATAAGCCCAAAAGGTCCCATTTGTTGTAAGAATCTTTTGCCCTCGGGTGGAAGAAAGTAGTTTAGTACATGGTGACCATCAAGAGGCGGTAGTGGAATACAATTGAAGAGCAATAAGACTAAATTAATCATAACAATAGTAATGGATACAAGACATGCAGGCGAAGAAAATAATTCTTCAGGAGTAGTAATATCGTTTAATATGACTGTTAACCTTAATACAAAGGTAAAAATTATAGCAAGAGCAAGATTTGCCCCTGGTCCCGCCATAGCCACGAGAACCTCGTGAACTCGGGGATTACGCAAATTACGAGGATTTACAGGAACTGGTTTTGCCCAACCGAACAAAAATGGAAATTGAGTAATCATCATAAGCAGAGGTAACACAAAAGTCCCCAGTACATCTGCATGCCTTAGAGGATTTAGGGAAACTCTACCTAATAACCTTGCGGTAGGGTCACCAAATCTATCCGCTGCAGCCGCATGTGCTGCCTCATGAGCAGAGAGACAAAATAAAAGACATATATATTGTACTGCTATTTGTAGTATCCTATCTTCCACAATTTTTCCTTTTCGATTGAGTATAAAGTATACTCAATATGCTAATAAAAGTTAAAAGTGGCTAATATTTAAGTTGGGCAAACCACTATGAAAGGTCTACCTCTTGAGGCTTTTCTATATGTTTCTGAATATGTAGGAAAAGATAATACACATTTATATAACATACTTTCTAATTTCATAAAATCGTTATCACCCCTAACATACTCAAAATCAAGTTTTGCAAACCTACTTTGTGAAATAGAAGAAATTTTATCTATAAAGATACCTAATTTTGAAAAAAAGGAACTAAATAAACTCGAAGTATTTATTGATAAAGAAAAAGTTCTAAGCCTTATAGCAATAATATTGGAAGACATAACAAATAGAGGCGAAAAAATTATTTCAGCAGGTGTGGCATTAAAAAAAGAACTCGACTTTACCATCCCCTCATTAATTATCAACACTACTTATAATAAACACATTACTCATAAATTAATATCCTTAGGCAAAATGCTTCTTATCCCTGCTCATTTTATAAATGACTTGTGGTGTGTAGTCACAAAAGGAGGAAAATTTGTCTTCAATGAAAATCAAATAATTCTTGACTTCTCAGGATTGAGAAATATCTACATAGAAAAATTCAAAAAAAGTGACTATCTCCAACTAACTCAAGAAATTGAAAAACTTAAAGTTACTACTTACGAAGAAATCAAAACAAAACTATTAAGAGAAGAACTAATTTCATTAAAGAATGTAATAGAAGAAATAGTCGTATTCGTTAATAACTCTTGTTTTATTGAGGATCTCCCTGAAATCTTAATTGAACCATCAATTCCTCTTATAATCGATTTTTATGCAAAGTGGTCTGCGATATTTCTAATAAATTTAACTATTCATGTTCATATACCAAATCTAAACAATCTACTACTTCAGATATCTTATCATCCGCAATCAAGGGAAATTGAAGTTCAA
>CAZZMK010000350.1:0-7436 GCA_964655185.1 uncultured Nitrospirales bacterium
TTCCATGGTTGTTTCTGTTAAAAAATATCTTATATTTCTTTTCAGCCCCTAACTGTTCAAATATAATATTCGCACTATCGGGATTCACGGTATTGTCATTAGAGCCTTGAATAACAAGCGTTGGGATTTTAACCTGCGGAAGAACTTTTTCCGTTTCTTCCATTAAATATCTTAATTGCCTTAATCCCGCTAAGGGATTCATTTGATAATTAATATGGGGATTTTCAGGCTTATGTTCAAGCAAATCCCAGCCTTCACCGCCGAACTTCTTTAACACATAGTTTAAAGTAATAACTGTAGGAAGAAGGTTAATCGCGTAATTTTGAAGTTTAATTGGTGCACTTATGCTTATTATTCCCGCAAGGTCAGAGATATTTTTTCGAGAAGCAGAATACAAAGCAAGACAACCACCTGCAGAAAAGCCACAGATATAAATTCTGTCATACAAACATCTCAATGCAGATACTCCCCTATTCAACGACTCATACCATTCTTCCCACTTAGACTTTGCAAGGTCAGAAGGAGAAGTCCCATGTCCTTTCAATCTCACTCCATAAACTGATATTCCAGACTTATAAAGGTATTCTCCAAGTGCCCTTACTTCCATAGGTGCCGACAGATAACCATGGGATAGCACAACCCCAATTTTAGAGCCAGGCACGAATAGGAAAAATGGTCTTCCCACCTCTGCATCTTTCGTCCATTCACTATGATAATTGTCGGTATAATCTTCTTCAAAAATCTGTAAATCTTTTTTGTATATCTCCCTCGCCAGTTTGTAAGAAGTAAACCAATCTGGGGATACTTTAATGAAAAAGCACTTTTTTTTGTGCAATCCTACCTTCTCATTAATATTCAATTCTGGTGGTAGTGAACAACGCAATATTTCTCGTATTTTTTGAAAAGCATTTTGGTGGTTACCAACTCTTATACGATAGAGTCCCTTCTCGGTGATTCTCACTATCCCTTTATTACTTAAAAAAGAGAATAAATTTTCTTTTTCTAACACTTTCTCTCCTGCAGATAAGTCCTCAAATAACCTAAATAATATCTCCAATCGCTTACAGTCTATTTTCTCCTTAAGTGCTTTCCAGAAAAGTAGCAATTTATTTTGTAACTGCCTCTCACTATAAGCAAATGGAGGTAAAAGTGTAAATAAACTAAAGCAAATCTTCTCAAAATTAGGGCTAAAAAGATTTGCTGAACTTAATATTGTTTCCCTTATATTCTCCGTGTTTACCTCATCAATTTTGGATAATGCAATCTCAATAATACATTTTTCATCAACAAATGTGTTTGCTATATCAATTCTATTGAGATAGCCTGAAGCGAGTTCTTCATATAATAAATTACAAACGTCTGAAAATGGGTTATTCCCAAATCTTGAGGGAATATAATTAATAGCCGTTATAAGCCAATTTATCTTATGAGATAAACTTCCTCCTCGCTTTTCTAAAAGACTTTTCATCCCCGAAACTTCTTCAAATATATTTTTAGAAAGTGAATAGAAAGGCGAAAAACCAAGAGAATTTTCCAAATATTCTTCCTCGCTTACAAACCCTGATTCTGGAAACCACACAGCGAAACTGCCATCGGATAATAATTCTTCAGCAAACCTTTTAGGTTCCTCATCAGCGTCAATTAGCCTCAAGCCTCGTTGAATAACAAAAAGCGATATAGGTGAATTCAAAATAGATTTAGGCAATATCAACTTAAAATTCTTCTCTATCTTTCTCGAAAAAACGTAAGTATATACGAGAATCTCAGCAATTGTGTAATACGGAACAATAAATAAATTGGGACCTTGTCTCTCTACTTTTTCTAAATCTTCTGAAGGTAAAAAAACTTTTGCCTTAACTAACTGTTCTAATAACGACTTAGACCACTGATTTAATTCACCCAAAGCCCATTTTCCGCTCTGATTTTCCATACCCTCCCTTTACTCACACCAATGCCATTTTAGACAATCTTCTTAATGCCAATGTGAGCACCAAATTCTTCATGAAGTTTCTCTGACTCTTGCTCTTTTTCAAGATTATACGTTAGCAATCGCTTTAAATGCTCGAGAGAATCCGAATCCATCTCATTAAACTTTACTGCAACTCCTCTCTCTCCTATTCTTACTATAGTCCCTTTCAAATTTAAAACATCAGACTTCCCTTCCTCACTATGTAAGAACAAGTGTATTTTTACTTCTGTCCCTATAGGAAGCCCCCTTTCTGTCCTAAAAAGCAAGCCATTCAAACTAATGTCCTCAGTTTGGCCATCTATTCTGATGCCTGTGGATAGAATAACCTCAACTCCCAAATTTACTTTACATCTTGTAAATTCTCTCTTTTCCTCATTTACAGGTAATTTCTTATCTTCATTTTCCTTATCGGGCTTTGAAGGTTTCTTCTCTTCCTTTCCCTTGCTCACATCAAACCCTTTCTATTTTTCCACTAGATTATTATACAATCATAATATTACCGAATAAAAGAAATGATAATACTTAATCCGCGGGTTTTTAATTTACTTGATAACGATTTGTTATAATAACCACATATCTTAATTGTTTATATGAGATTATATTAAAGGAAGCATTATGTTAAAGAAAATAGTTTTTCTCACGATAGTATTAGTCATAGTTATAGGTGTTATCTCAGCAATCATCCTTTTCCAAATGCCTAACACCTACACTGCTACCGCCTACCTCGTAATGACCCCCATTCCCCTATCCACAAGAGACTATGTCCCGAGTATACTAACCGACCGAGGCGATGTCCCCTATAGAGTTAGTTTTGTTACTCTTAATGATATACCCACTTTCCCATTCCCTGACTATGAACTTATATATATGTCTGACGAAATTATAGAAAAGGTTCTACTATATGTTTCCCAGAAAGAAGAATACAAAAATGAGAAATTGAGCAGAACAAAACTTAGAAAGTCTATGGCAATAAAATCTAAAATTTATTTCCAAGGCACGAATCAAATCCAATATCAAAGAATCATTACGCTTAGTTTCACTTCGCCAAACCCACAACTTTCTGCGGAAGTTTGTAATTACTGGGCTGAACTAGGAATGAATAAAATAGAAGAGATGAGGACTGCTCCTCTTAAAGATGGTCTGGAATATATAGTTCAAACTTTGGAGGAGAAAGAAAAACTATATAGAGAAAAGTCTGACCTTCTGAAACAATTAGAATCTGAGTTTCACCTGCCAAGCATAGAGCAGAAAATCCAAGATTTTGAAAACCAAATTACAAACTTCAAAATTCAGATGGCAAATTTAGATTTAGAAATAGAACGGCTCACGAAGGAAGTTGAATTCACACCAAATAAAGAGTTGTCCGCTACAAACCCAAGTTCTTCTCAATCGAATGAAGTAACTCAAAAATCTCTGGAATTACAAAATGAAATTCTCATAAAAAATACTGAAAAAGAAAGCCTTCAAAAGTTAATAGAGCAAATGGAAGTAGAACTCTCGTCTTTGAGGAAAAACTATGCTGAGAAAAAACAACAAAAGCAAATTTTAGAAAATGAAATTATACTATTACGCCAACAAATTAACAATCTTAAAACAACTCGTGAAAACGCCCTTGCCAACCTTGCAAAGTCTCAATCAGAATTAAGATTCGCGTCAAAAGCCCTCATACCAAGGCAAAAATCGGGACCGCCACGGACATTATATCTTGCATGCATTATTGTTTTAACCTCAGTTGCTGTACCTACAATTTACATCGGGACGCTGGTACTAAACTATTATCTAAATAAATTAGAAAAAGAATTTTTGCAACCATAGTTCAGTAAATGGAATCCTCATCAAATGGGTACAGAAAGTCCGGAACAATTGAAGGTGCTTTCTGGTCTTGGTTAAGCACAGTTGTAAACCTATTAGCCCTTCTTATTGTAGGCAAACTTATAGCAATTTACCTTACAAAAGAAGAGGTTGCTATATTTTCACTTCTGCTCGTATGGTCAGATGGGCTCACTTTAATATTCGGCTACGGACTCCAAGTTTCTATTCCCAAAATCATTGGAGGAACTCCAGACCCCGAAAAAAATACTGTATCGAATAGCCTACTTCTTTTTATCGCATTGAACTCTATATTTGTGTCTATACTATTAATCCTTGCGTGGTTTATTTCCAAACACTTGGAGATAGCATTTTTGACCCAAGTTAAATTATCCCTGATATACCCCTATTTCTGGCTTGTACCTATCTTATTTATCTCCGCACTTCTAAGAGATACCCTTTTGGCTAATCTCTCTGGCTTCCAAGTTTTTGCAAGAAGAGCAGTAGGGGTGGCTTTAGCCTCAGCACTACAAATAGTAATGTCAATAGCGGTATTAACTCTATTAAGAGGAGGTGTAATCAGTCTTGCTATAGCATATACAATAAGTTATTTCCTAACCGTCTTATTCCTATTCTATGCACTTCCAAAGTCAAAAGAATCCACACTTCAATTATCTTATGTCACCTCTGCAATTAAATTTAGTTGGATTCTGTGGATTAATTCAATATTAAACTATTTAGTACAAAGATTCGATACTATTCTATTTCTGTATCTTACTGGTAATCCTATCTTGGTCGCTATATACGAAATGGCAAAACGTATCTGCCAATTAGCCTCTCGTATGCTAAATTCTTTATTACTCCCTTACCTCCCCAAAATATCCGAACTATTATCAGAAGGCAAGCAGAAAGAATCAGTAGACTTTTTTATTCAAACACAGCTATCAATCGCTTTAATAAGTCTAATTGGTTTATTTTCTCTGCCCATAATCCAAAAATACTTAATTCTACTTCTCTTCTCCTCCGAATATTTGGAAATAACTTCTGTCCTATCCCCATTAATGGCAGGGATTGTAGTTGCCGTTCTTACCGGCATATCAGGACAAACTTTAATAGCATCCAATAGACCTTACCTCGTAACGCTAACCAATATAGGCACTGTTATTATTAGTATCCTCCTAAATTTTATACTAATTCCAAAATTTGGACTGCCAGGCGCCGGTTGGTCCGCTTTAATCAGTTTTACCTTCTCATACATAACCCAAACACTATGGGTAAGAATAACTACACTTAAGTTTAACTTTAATAAAGTACTAATTATCTACATTTTTTTAGCATTCTTCCTCCTCCTCTCTTTAACAGAACAAAACATAACAGTCAAATTACTGAATGTAATCTTTATCCTGCTCTTGCTTATAATATCTCTCAAATTTAATCTGTTTCCTTATCAATTAATAATTAACCGACTTTTGCAAATTTTAAGAAAATGAAACTGGTGGAGAAAATGAATGTATCAGTTGATTACAATCAGTTTACTATTAATCAACATGTTGGGTACTAACAATATGGACCTATCCCAATTTGCAGGAGAACAGTGGTTCGGACTCTACCTTAATCAAAATAAAGTTGGCTATATGTGCCAAAGTATAAAAATTGATGAAGAAGGAAAACTACATCTTGCTGAAGAAGGCACATTCAAAATGAATATGAGTGGGGTCAAGCAAGATATGAAAATATATTCTGTAAGAACCTATGCAACATCAGGAGAACTAATTTCAATTAAATATGAAATGACAGACGCAATTTCTACAACTGAATTTGAGGCGGTACTGGAAAATAACCAACTTAAATTGAAAAAGACTATGGCAGGTCAAACTACTGAAAAATTTATCCCCCCTCCAAAAGAAACTGTAAAAGACGCACTAAAATTCCAATTGTGGATGAAACAAAAACCCGAATTAAATTCTGAACTTGTATCATTCTATTTTGAACCTTTATACGAACAAGAATTAACTTGTAGGTCTGTCATTGAAAATATAGAAGAAAGATTTTTTAACGGAGCACCTACTAAGGTCTATAAAATAAAAACAAAAATCAATATCATCAATCTCGAACAGACCTCCTATGTCACTGAGAATGGGTTAATCCTCGAAGATATAGCGGGAGAAATCTTCACAATGCGACTCGAACCCAAAGAAGTAGCGAAAGATGTAACATACAACAATGATGTACTTGTTTCAAACGCGGCTATAGTTGACAAGCCAATATCCAACCCAAGAAATCGCGAAAGCCTAAAACTTATAATAAGAGGGCCCTTAAAAGAGTCTAATTTATTCTGTGATGAACGACAACAAATCATCGCCAACGAAGACCACTTCATATTTACTGCTCGCAAGATAGACCCTAATACAATCCCACAACTTACTTTTCCTATCCAAAACGAAGAGGTAAAAAGATGGAGTGAACCAAGTAGTTTTGTCCAAAGTGACCATCCAGACATGATAAAAAAAGCAAAAGAAATTATTGGGGAGAGCAAATATGCTTGGGATGCAGTTCAAAAACTATGCAATTGGGTTAAAAATAATATGCGTACTACATACTCAGCCCAACTCACAAACTCCTTAGATGTTTTACGACATCTTGAAGGCGATTGTACGGAACATAGCCTACTTTTCGTAGGATTAGCCAGAGCCTTAGGTATTCCTGCAAGAGAAGTTGCAGGATTAGTATATGTAGATTATCCAAAGCCCGGTTTTTACTTCCACCAATGGGCAAAAGTTTGGGTTGGAAAATGGGTTGATATCGACCCTACATTTGGTCAAACTACTGTGGATACCACACATATAAAAATCGGGGAAGGAGATTTAATAGACCAAATAAAACTCATTCCCCTAATCGGAAGGATCCAAATTAGCGTGATAGAATAAAAGATTCATCTCCTTATCGAAGTTTTAATCTTATCCCAGTTCATTTCATATCCCTAATTTAATCACCTATAGGACATAGGTAACAGGTATATATAATTAGCTGGCGAGTTTTTCATTAATCACCTCCTTTCTAAAACTCTGTTGATTTTATAGAATAATGTTGTTCTATAGTAAAATCTGTTTTTTTCGATAGCCATTTTTCATAGGGTGTTAAGTAGGGGCGATTGGCTAATCGCCCTCTTAGTCTTCTCGGTCTTTTCCTTTGGTCCGGGATCTTCTGATATTGGTTCGTTTGTGTCTTATACCAAGTTGTTTACATGTTTTTTCGAACGGACGATTTTTTCTACCCTTTTAGGTTTTACTTCTTTCGCAGGTTCACAATCAGCCGTTCCAGTTCTTTAGAGGGTTTATTCCGATTCGTTTTAGGTTTTCTGGACCGAGGTAATAAACTTTCCGTGTTCTGATGGCTATTCTTATATCGCTCCAAATACTTATAAAAGGTCTTGCGAGGGATATTGCAGAAATAGCACATCTCTTTAACAGTCCCAAAGTACTTACTTTTTGATTTTTTATTCTCGGATGTTACCATAATCATATCTAGTTTTGGTTTAATTATCTGTTGCTGGATGTGTTTGTTGATAGGTATCACCTCCTTAGGTTGTTATGAATTTGGTATATAATACCCTAAGTCAGGTGTTACCTATATCCTTTAGTTCTTCATCTAACTTTTC
>CAZZMK010000351.1:0-10178 GCA_964655185.1 uncultured Nitrospirales bacterium
ATTAATGCATATCAAGGGGTTTCTCCTCAACCAAGGAGGAGAAAAAACACCTCGCAACCTTTTGCTAATTCAAAATAGAGATTCTTTATATAAATTTAGCCATTCCTTTTCTATCATTCTTTGATATTTAGAAAGACTAATATCTGTAATGGTAGAATGAAACAAACATTTTCAAGTTAACCATTGTAAAACCACTTCAAAATTAAGGTCAGAATTCTAAAATGTTAAAACCCCGTAAAAAAACTTACCCTGTACCCGTAAGAAATTGTGTGATTGGAGGAGATAATCCCATAGTAGTTCAATCGATGACTAATACAAACACTGAGGACATAGAGTCTACCGTAAATCAGATTATAGAACTCTATTCCGCTGGTGCAGAAATAGTAAGAATCTCGGTTAACTCTCCTAATTCTGCCAAGAGCGTTCCCGAAATTCGAGCGAGGTTAGAAGATAGGGGCTACGATATTCCACTTGTTGGTGATTTTCATTTTACAGGTCATATACTACTTAGAGATTATCCTGAATGTGCAAAAGTTTTGGACAAATACCGTATTAACCCGGGAAATGTAGGTAAGGGAAATAAAAAATCAGAGCATTTTAGGACAATCTGCAAAATTGCGAGAGACCTTGGGAAGGCAATCAGGATAGGCGTAAATATAGGCTCCCTTGACGAGGAATTAGTAAAAGCGGAGATGGATAAGAATGCAAGATTATCTAAGCCTCGAACATCAGAAGAGGTTTATGATGACTGTATGGTAATTTCCGCAATAGAATCATTGAATCAGGCACTGAATGAGGGGCTATCTAATAATCAAATAGTTATTTCTTGCAAAAGTAGTTCACCTCTCCAACTTATAAGAGTCTACCGCAAATTAGCCTCATTGACTATGCAACCACTTCACATAGGTTTAACTGAGGCTGGGAGTGGTTATCGAGGCGTAGTTTGGTCAACTACTCCTGTTGCAATACTACTTTCAGAAGGAATTGGCGACACTATAAGAATAAGCCTTACTCCAACTCCAAATTCTGACCGTAGAGAAGAAGTTTATGTGGCACAAGAGATATTGCAATCATTAGGATTAAGAAATTTCTCACCTCAGGTAATCTCCTGCCCCGGCTGTGGAAGGACATCCAACAATCTGTTTCAAGAAATTGCAGACAAAGTTCAAAACTATATTCGAAACCGGTTGCCAAACTGGAAACAAAAGTATATAGGATATGAGAACCTAAAAATAGCAGTTATGGGTTGTATAGTAAACGGTCCTGGTGAGGCAAGATTTGCAAACATAGGGTTAAGTTTACCGGGAAAAGGTGAACAGCCTCAATGTATGGTGTTTGTAGATGGGGAAAAGATTTGTTCGTTAAGTGGTGATTCAGAAGAAATATTTGTAAAATTTGTAAAAATTATTGAAGACTATTTAGAGAAGAATTTTAGAGAAAAATAGTTTACTCTATCCCACGAGTTAACTTGTAAAAATCATTTTCTTCAGCAAGTTCCCGCACTTTCTTGTATACGTAGTCATAAGCAAATGTAAGTTCTTCAATAGAACAATTAGGCTGAACAAAGTGGGAAGTACAAAAGAGTAGCCCACCATCCTTAAATAGTTCCAAAACGCGGTCTATTTCAGATTGTAACTTGAAATAATCTTTGAAGCCGATAGTGGTCTGAACATCCAAGCCACCCATCAAAACAAACTTATCTGAATATTTATTCTTATACTCCTCAAAACTCATCCCTGCAGACTCTTGCCACGGATGCACGACATTAAATCCGACTTCTATTATTCCGTCTACAATGTCATTTATATTTCCATCACTATGTAGACTCAAAAATAGTTTTCTCTTTTTAACACTTTCGGCAAGTTTTTTATGATAAGGGAAAATCAAATCCCACCAAATTTCCTTACTTATAAGTAAACCTTTCTGAGAACCCCAGTCATCTGATATGTGAATCATATCTATCCCGAGGTCAATACTATTCATAGCAAAAGCAATTGCCCATTTTGATAATCTATTGTATAACACTTTAATCTTTTCAGGATATTCGAGCATAAATATCAGATGTGATTCCATACCGAATATTTGGTTATAAAACTCAAAACACCCCGGCGTCTGCAAAAGAACAAATCTATCTCTTAACTCCTTATGGTGCTTTATTTGCTGCACTATTTCAGTATAGTAGTCTTCGTCATCTGGGTCAGAAAAAGGCAAATCAAGCACATCTTGCACAGACATTGGCCTATCCATCTTGAGTAAACTATGTTTCATCTCGTTAAGGGCTGATTCAGGGTAAACAGGAGGACCTCCAAATAAATGGGCGTAATCAAACTCATAATGGTCTTCAAATGCTTCTACTGAGCCAAAAGTTTTTTCTATCTCTTCCTTAAGAGTTGCCCTAACCCAGCCATAAATAGGTATTCTGTCGGGCTTTTCAAACTTAATAACTTTTAATACCCTGTCTCTTGGCTTCATAGATATTTATAAACGTTCATAATCGTGAACTATCAATTGAGGTAATTTTATCCATCAAGTTTTTCGGGATACTCTATTTCTTCTTCATTCTCTGGATTGCCCTCCTTATTTTTCTCTTGTTCCAATTCTTTTTGACTTTCCGCAGTATTTCCTTCAGGAAACTCATCCTCAGTGTTCTCATATATTTCTTCATCTGAATGAGGATAAGTTGCAGTACCCCTCTTCAAATCAGCCTGAGGTACATCAGGGTCATAAGGTTCAAAAGTAGATTCTTCGGCAGTATCTATCCCCTCCGAGGTTCTCGAAATAGATTGATTTTCTGGGTAAGTTGTTACTGAATGTTCAAGATACTGATTGGAAGAGTAACCTTTTGTAGTATAAGAAGTATAACTGCTATCCTCCGATTCCACTTCCTCCAATGCTTCTTTATAAACTTCCTCCGTTTTTCTCGCAACTTCTCGTAATTCTCTTTCCAGGGGTTTGACTTCCTTCGCAATTTCAGTTTTCATCTCATCCATATACTTCTGCAAGTCTCGCCAAGCCCTAATCGCCATTTTTGCAAACTCAGGAAATTTTTCGGGTCCAAGTAAAACGAGAGCAATCCCGGCTATAATTAACATTTCTGAAAAGCCAATACCTACCATACGGGACTACTCCTTAGTTCTATCCCTTACCTGATGCAGTCGCAACTTCACTCGGACGCCTAATCATATAAGATAGCCATATACTTATCTCGTACAAAAGAAGAAGAGGAACAAGCATAATAATCATCGAAATAGGGTCTGGGGGTGTAAGTGTTGCTGAAATTACAGACAAACCAACTATTACAAATTTTCTAATCTTTCTTAACGTATATGGATTTAGCAAGTCAAGATATACCAAGGCAAGTATTACCATAGGGAATTGAAAAGCAAGAGCAAAGCCAAATAGCAAAAGGACTATCATAGATATAGTTTCGCTTGCTCGAAGTTGAATCTCCCAACCCTTAGGGACCCATTGTAATAAATATGGCATCACTAATGGAATAACTCCAAAATATGCTACGAGTACCCCTATTACTCCAAGGGAACTACAGCCAAAAATGATTATTTTGGCAATTCTTCTCTCGTTTGGTTTTAAACCCGGGAAAACAAATGCACATGCCTGCCAAATTATATAAGGTAAAGCCAAAATAATGCCACCATAACCTGCTACCTTAATCTTAAGTATCACAATTTCAAAAGGATTCATAACTACCCAAGGTATTTCAGAAGGAGATTGTCCAATGTTTTCCCCTGCCTCCGCGGTGGTTTGTGGGTTCCCGCCAAAGTTAATTATCCCGAGGTCTTGTAAAAAGGTAAGTGGTACTTGAAGCCCCTTTAAAATATAATTCGAAAGGGCATAACATATTATCATGCATACTATGATTGCAATACCTGAATAAATAATCCGCATTCGCAATTCTGCGAGATGCTCAGTAAATGTCATTCGTTTTTCATCTTCCCACACTTTATACTCCTTAATATAAAGGGAATCCACAAGTGAAAGTATTATTGATTATTTTACCAAAAATAGGAAGTTTTATCTCGCCGAGCAAGATTCTGAAAAGGTGTGTTTCTCGAGAAATACTAAAAGAGACTATTGCGGTGGAACACCAGCAAGGCTTTTAAGTGAATTTACCCATATAGTAGCAATACCAAACGGGTCTACTATGTAAACTATTATGAGAACTGCAATAACTGCGCCTATTATAAGGAGAGTTTTTTGGTTCTCAGATAATCCTCCGCCCCCAACCCCTCCTACTAATCCTCCTTCACCAGTTATTAGTACATTAACTTTTTCACCCGCTTCCGCCCTTGCCTTTTTATCTTCAATCAACCCTAAGGTTTCGTTTATGCTAATAAAGGCTCGATGCCATTCTTGTTGCATTTTCTTTATAGATACCTCCGATTGTGAATATATGGCTTCAAGACTTGTGGCAGAAGAAACGAGATTCATCAAATTACTGTCTATCTGGTAATCTTCTCCCAATAATTCCTTCAATACTTTATGTGTACGGGCTATTTTACTCTTTATCTTCAAAAACTGATTCTCTAATTGTGCTTTATTTGCACCCGGACTTGGATATGCATTTATTATTTGGTTAAATAACAACCAATCATTCAAGAATTCTCTACATAAATCTACTCTTTTTTGCAAAATTTCGACAATCTTTTGCTGTTTCTTACTCAAAGCCATACAAATAGCCCCTGTAATAAAATTTTGGATAAGTTTTAATATACTTTATCAAAAAATAAAAGTTAATTTAAACTTCAAAAACTGGAAAATCTATTCTACCCATTCTACTTCAATTTCTTTTCGGACAGAATTAATTAAGTAAATTCTACTTGCTGAGGAGAGCATATCCTTGT
This sequence comes from uncultured Nitrospirales bacterium, assembly GCA_964655185.1. Taxonomy (GTDB): domain Bacteria; phylum Hydrogenedentota; class Hydrogenedentia; order Hydrogenedentales; family Hydrogenedentaceae; genus Hydrogenedens. The sequence continues at coordinate 4,863 of CAZZMK010000351.1, forward strand.
GTATTTTTCTTTCTTTAATTATGCCTGTATCTATCAAGTATTGTCTATATGTTCCTGGAAGTAAACCACATTCTATAGGCGGTGTATAGTGAACTCCATCAATAACTACTACTACATTAGCAATGGTGCTTTCGGTAATATAGCCATCTTCATTCCACAATAGCACATCTTCGCAGTCAGTACGTGTAGATAAAGCCTGATTATAAATCTCACGGCTCGACGTTTTATGGTATAACAAAATATTTCTGCTATCTATACAATCCCGAGCCAATCCGAGCCTTACTCGAGAAGAACCAATCTGCAAGGGATATTGAAGTTTTATTTTACCGCAAGGTAATAGTTCAAGCCTTAACCGATACAGGCTTTCATTCACCTCCTGACAAACTTTGGAAATAGCCTTTTCAATCTCTCCTCTACTAAACGGAAAGCCAAACCTGTATGCACTCCACTCTAATCTCCTTAAGTGATAGTCCAATAAATAAGGTTTCTTCTCCTCTACTCTGATAGTTTCCACAAGAGAGAATGGTTCTGGAAGTTGCCTTACGATTTGAGCCTTGACGTTACATTCTTCCCATTCCTCAAGAGGGTTAGAATCCCAAACTATCCCACTTCCAACATAATAGTACGCTTCATTGGTTAGATAATTATATAAGATTGTACGAATAGCAACATTAAAAACAGCTTTTCTCTCTGGGAATACTATGCCTGCACATCCGCAATATACCCCGCGAGGATATTCTTCAAGTAAATTTATTAATTTCATCGCATAAATTTTAGGTGCACCTGTAACTGAACCTGAGGGGAAAATCGATTTGAAAACATCTGCTAAACTTGCTCTTGTAGTACATTTTACCTCAGATGTCATTTGCCATACCGTTCTGTATGGCTCAATAGTAAATATTCCTGGAACTTCAACACTCCCAAATTCTGAAATCTTGCCAAGGTCGTTTCTAAGGAGGTCTACTATCATTAAGTTTTCTGCTCTATCTTTTTCTGAATTCTTTAGTTCTGTCCTCAAAAAATCATCTTCTTCTTTCCACCTGCCCCTCGGACGCGTACCCTTCATAGGTCTGACAGACAAAACATTTCCTTCATATCGAAAGAAAAGTTCAGGGGATATAGAGAGCACTGCAAATGGAGGGGTATCAAGAAAAACAAAGTATCCATTCCCTTGAGCATGGCATAATCTGCGAAATAAATTTTGTAAATCTCCCGCTAATTTAGCGAGAAGAGGAAAAGTAAAATTTACTTGATAAACATTACCAGCACTTATGTTCTCTTTTATTACTTTTACCTTCTTAATATATTTTTCTTTTGTTATAAGTGGTTGCCACTGGATAGAACATAATTCTTCTTTGGTGGAATCTATATTATAATTTGCAGGGGATGAAGCATATCTATTGAAAACCACAAAACAGGCATAAGGTAAATTTTCAAAGAGTGGGGGTCTTTTGGGATAAGCGTCATCAAAGATGGAGGACGCTTCGTATGAAATCCATCCTATTGAGGCTTTGCCGTCGGAAGAATACCTCTCTAATTTTTCGAGTAGAGGAACAACGTCTGACACTGAATAAGCAACAAGAACATCCAAAGGATGATAAAATTTGTACTCCACGGAATCAATTATTGCAATAGCAGAATTAAAACTAACCGGGATAGAAGTATTCTTATTCAAATAAACTTACTCTCGTTTTTATATCACCAAAAGTCAATCGCCTATCAACTGATTAAGTTTATCTAAATCTATACCTTGAGGCTTTGAGCCTTGTCCTTTATTTGCTTGCTTATTTTCAGTTTCTCCTTCCTGAACTTGTTTATCCCTTCCTACGATAGATGCTATAAGAGATGAATTCAACTTTATTGGTATACCCTTCTTTATAGCCTGTTGCCTTAGGTAAATCTTATAATCTTCGCTCATATCATTTTGCGACATCGCAATCTCGGACCTCAGCATCTGCTCTTTTTCTTCTTCCATTTTTTTTCTGTCTTCATCTGTGGGCGGAGTCTTCTCTAACAACTGTATTAGATAACTCTCCCCTGTAAAATCTTCAATTGGACCTGCAATTTGGTTTATTTCCTTACCTTCAATTGCTTTGAAAATTTCATTAGCGGAAACCATTAGTCCTTCCGAGAATAGATTATCCCGAGCAGTAAATGGATTTTGTATTTCCTTCACCTCAACCTTTAATTCAGGTATTATATTTGGTATATCTTCTAAATTTTTAGCCTCTGTAAGGATTTTATCAACATATTCTTTTACTTTATTTTTATATTCTTCCTTTGTTTTGACAAGCATAATATAGTCCTGTTTCGCACGGTCTTTAACCTCTTCTAATGGTGGGATTTCACCTCTTATTCTCTCCAAAACTTTAGCCACATATATGTTATCTCTCGCGTTCACCACCTGATACTCTTCATCCTTCGCAGAGTCATTAAAAGCGTTTTTGAACATATACAAATCGGAGTTAGGGACCCCATCTAATTTGTCAGTATCTCTTGTAAAAGGACCCACCTTTATGTAAACAAGATTTTTTTCCTGAGCGATTTTCTGTAAATCTTTCTCTTCTTTTGCTCTATCTGCAATAGTTTTTGCCTCCTCCTCTTTCTGTTTCTTCTCTTCAGGAGATAATGAGGCTCTAATCATAATTTGGCGTGCGTGAACTTCTCTTGCTCCCGTATCAGGGTCTATTCTGTCATCTTCAACCTTAAAAATAAAAAATGCACCGTAAGCATAAAGAGGAGGGCTTATTTCACCCACTTTCAAATCGAATAGCGCTTTTTTATTTGGAGGGTCTTTTTCTGTAGGTTTTTGCCAACCCATATCCCCACCATTTTTGACTTTAATATCGGAATACTCATCGGCGAGTTTTGCAAAGTCTTCACCTGCAACCGCTTTATCGTATACCTCTTTGACTTTATCGGGTAGCGGTGGTTGAAGAGAAATCTTTAATGCTTCAACTGTGAGTGTATCAGGTCTCCGATATACCTCTTTATGTTCTTCGAAATACTTTTGTAAGTCTTCATCAGTAACTTCTACCTCAGGGGCAATCTTAGCATATTTTATCTTTATCTTCGTATAGTTATTCTCTAATCTCTTATCAACCTCGCGTGGGTCAAATCTCGCAGGAGCAAATTTAGAATATACATTAACTGCATTTACAACACTCTCATGGATATCCTTATACAATTCATTCCAATTCACCTTATTTCTATTTGCCTCAATCCAAGCGTTCCAGGCATCTCTATCGAATTTTCCATCTTCAGTCTGAAATTGGGGCCATTTTTGCATTTGCTCAATAAGTAGGGATTTATCAACGGTAAGTCCAAGTTTTTTAGCCTCCAGTTGGAATAACTTAGTATCTACAATATCTTGCACCAACTTATCTATTTCCCCTGATTCATCCAGTTCTTCTAATGTAGCGGGTTTATCAGGGGTAGACTTCCTTTGAATAAGTGTATTTAGGGCCCTTCGAAATTCACTTTCCAAAATTGGTATCCCGCCTACTGTCCCGATAGGGTTGTCTTCTAAAGTAGGTTGACTTCTATATCTACCTGGCATCCCGAAGAACAACACAAAAGGCACGGCAATCACTAATACGATGAACAACAAAATTCCCCTTCTGTGTTTTCGCATGAAATCCTGAATCATATAAAACCACCTTCTCTAATTTAAGTTGGAAAACAAAAAGATGTTAACGAATCACCGTAAGAGTATATAATTTATCACATATTTAGAAAAATACTCAACAAGAAAGGTAATTACACGATGGGGAAAAGTCTCAAATTACTAAACATAGTACTAACGATTTCAATATGCTTTATTGCTACAACAAATACAAATCAACCGCAAATTAGGTCTATGTGTATCCCCACAAAACCTAAATCACCCAATGAAATCTTAGAATGGCAAAACAAGGTTAGAAAACGCCTTATAGAACTGTTAAAACTACCTTCCGCATCAGAAAAACCTTCCAATTTCAAAGAAAGAACTACCACTATAACAAGAAAAGGGAAACTTATAATAAAAGAAGGAGAAATTCTTAGCACCGAAAACAGAAAAATTAAAATAGTGCTCGCGTATCCTAACGATGTGAGCGTAAAAAATGAAAAGACTCCCGCAGTAGTCTGTATACACGGACACGGCGGAAATAGATGGTCACCATTTAACGAAGATGAACCCGCCTATTGTTTATTCGGCAAAAGACTTGCAGAACTTGGATTTACTGTAATAAGTACCGATATAGGTCAGCACGAAGTCTACGAGGAGGGCAGAACTCTGATGGGTGAACGGGTATGGGACCTGATGAGGTGCGTTGATTATCTATCTTCCCTCCCTTGGGTAAATTCGGAAAGAATAGGTTGTGCAGGCTTATCTTTAGGTGGAGAAATGGCAATGTGGCTCGGTGCCCTGGATGTTAGGATAAAAGCGGTATGCGTGTCGGGTTTTCTAACATATATGGACCAGATGGAACATAATCATTGTATGTGCTGGAAATTTCCCGGCTTAAGAGAAACTGTAGATTTCCCTGATATCTATGCTCTTATTGCCCCCCGTGCATTATTATGCCAAAATGGTAATAAAGAACCACCTGACCAATTTCCACCATCTCTTGCCATTAAGGCTATGGAAGAAATCAAGCCTGTGTATGAGATTTTAGGAAGCAAAACTAATGTAGAACTTGTAATACACGATGGTGGACACGAAATTGAAATTGAGTCGCTTCTTGCCTTCTTTAAAAAACACCTAAAATAACTCTCAGTGAAGATATATTCTATCAACTGTACTAAGTTTTTAGTCCCCTACCTGCTATCCACTCCTCAGGTGTCCCCATAATGTCACTATCATAAGTAGCAGTAACAGTACTTGCTATTCCACCACGCGGATTGCATTCTATCACTATAGTCATTCTCCTGGGTCTACAAGCAAATACCAAATCCTCTAACATTTTATTTACAAGATGCTCATACCATATACCTACATCACGATAGGACAACAAATAGTATTTTAGCGAACGAAGTTCTAAACAATATTTGTCTGGGACATACTTTATCGTTACTTTCGCAAAATCTGGCAACCCTGAAAACGGGCATACCGACGTAAACTCGTCCGTAGTTGAAACTATCTCCATACTTCTACCCGATAGCGTATGCGTATACTCATATTCAAAACACTCAAGACATTCACTATCTATACTCTCCACCCCTTTGAACGGTATCACCTTCCCCTGTGGCTTAAACTTCTTTTCCACCTTAACCTTTCTTTTGCCTTCTCCTTTCCCCATATCATACTCCTAAAACACTAAACAATATCCTTTC
>CAZZMK010000352.1:0-5652 GCA_964655185.1 uncultured Nitrospirales bacterium
AAAAAATTTTATCTACTAAAGAAACTATAGCAGGTGGAGAAGTAGATAGGTTCGGGGTTAAGTTAACAAACAGTGATGGAACTCCTGCTAAGGGGGTTGAGGTGTATTTCAGGGTTGAGGGCTCAGGAAAAGGCGCTTCAATGAAGCATAGCAGGCTAATCACTAATGATGCTGGTGAGGCTGTGACATCCTGGAAATTGGGGAAAGAAACGGGGTTGAATTATGGCTCTATCGAAATCCGTGATACCCGAGCAGATATAACTCCAAGAGACCGCTTCGATGTCCGTTCTATCGAGTTCAAAGTAATGGGAATGAATAAATGGGCACTTTTAGTCACATTGTTAGGTGGACTGGCTGTGTTCATATACGGTATGACTCTGCTTTCGTCAGGAATTCAACTTGCAGCCGACAGAAGATTAAAAGCAATATTACAATTCATGACTCAAAATAGAGTTATGGCACTATTTGCAGGATTAATCACAACCGCAATGGTTCAATCTTCATCTGCTACTACCGTAATGACTGTAGGTTTCGTAAACGCAGGATTAATGACGCTTCGTCAGGCAATTGGAGTAATATTTGGAGCAAATATAGGTACCACTGTTACTGCACAATTAATTGCCTTCAGATTAGAAAATATGGCATTACCCGCTATTGCAATAGGCTTTACCTTAATGTTGCTTGTAAAAAATGCCAAGGTAAAGGCATTTGGTCAGGCTATTTTAGGATTCGGATTGCTATTTCTCGGACTAAATATCATGAGCGATGTGCTGAAACCTCTTAGATATAGCCAGGAATTTATAAGTTGGTTCCATAAATTCGACTGCACACCTGGTGCTAATGGAGTTATGCCACTAAAACCAACCCTAATGTGCATACTTGTCGGTACAATAGCAACCTGTATAATACAGTCAAGTAGCGCTACTGTAGGTTTAGTACAGGCTCTATGCGCTCAAGGGTTGATAAATTTTTATACTGCAGTTCCGCTCATCCTCGGCGACAACATAGGAACTACAATAACCGCTAATCTTGCCGCCTTGAATGCGAACAGAAATGCAAAAAGGGCTGCTATCGCCCACACAATGTTTAATCTCTTAGGCACTCTTTATATGTTTGTCCTTTTCTTTGTTCCACTCTGGGATGGTAAACCTCTTTTCTTAGGATTTATTGATTGGGTCACACCCGGAAGTGTATTCTCAGAACACCCAGAGAATATAGTAAGACACGCAGCAAATGCTCATAGTTTTTTCAATATATTCAATGCCCTTCTTTTCCTTCCATTTGTGACTCTTCACGAAAAGGTTTGTATGCTTATTATCCCCAAAACTAAAGAGGACAGAGAGACCGTTCTTGAATACCTCGAGCCTAAACTATTGAATTCACCCTCAATTGCCCTTGAACAATCAGTAAAAGAAGTCACCTATATGATTAGAAAAGGTCAAAATTCGCTAAATGATGCTTGCGAACTCATAATAAAGAGAGACGAAAGCACTATTCCAAAAATCCTTGATAGAGAATCAGTAATAGATAGATTACAATCCGAGATAACTGAATATCTCGTTGAACTATCAAGGAGAGAACTTGAACCCGTGGAAGCAAGACTTATCCCCGCATTAATTCATGTAGTAAACGATGCAGAAAGATTAGGCGACCACGCCGAGGCTTTTATTGAGTTACATAATATAATGAAGCAAGGCGAGTTGTTTTTTACGAACTCCGCAATAGAAGAACTAAGGGAACTCCAACAGACTTTAAATGCACAATTCTCAGCATTATATGGAACATTAGAAGCACACGACCCTGAAGGAGCCAAGAAGGCTATCCACATCGGCGGGCAAATCTACGAGATGATAAAAAGATTCACTGAAAACCATGTACATAGATTAGAGATAGGTGAATGCTCTGTAAAAGCAGGGGTAATATACTTAGATATATTAGCACACATAGAACGAGTAAGCGACCATATTGTTAACATAGCAGAGCGAGCAGAGATAATTCTGGCAGTAGTAGGGCCATAATAACCTTTATAGCCATATAATACTATTATAACGGAGGGTGAACGCTTTTATAATTCCAAGCAATGAATAGAAGCGACTGCAAAAAACTCTCACGGCAAAGTTAAGCAATTATGGGGTTCTTATCATCGTAGTGCCTTGATTAACGTTAGGTATAGTAAATTCACAAAGTATCCACAAGGCAAGCAATGTTGTATGTACATTTATGCCCGAATTTGGATTAGAACTACCTGAAAATGCTCCATCTGGACGCTGATACTCCAATAATCTTTCTAATTCCGAAAAATTTACCTTCTCTTTATGATTTAGATAGCATAAAAAACATAAACTTTCTAATTTTAGGTCTGTAGGAGCAACTATACTGTTAGATATATATTGAAGCGAATCGCATACCTTGTGGATTAAAACTTTTACTGCGGGGTCATCAGAATTAAGGCATTTGCGTTCGATATAAAGTCCTAATGCAAGCGCTGTGTGAGTAACTTCATAACCCCTACCCCCCTCTAACTGATTTTCTAATGCTCTCAATATCCTCTCCTTCTCAGGACAGTTTTCTGGCTTATCAATAAATATCGCTTCAATCTCACTCCAAACAAATGGCTCTGCCACAGTGGGCTTTTTATACTCTATCCCTTTGTAATTTACCATCCTACCATATACCCGCAAGTATGCTATATCTTCAGCGGTAGGATTTGTTGCCCGTGTAAAAGACCGTTCAAAACCAAAATCCTCAGGTAAATTAAATTTCCTCTTAATATAATCGAGGAGAATCAAGTCAGGCACACGAAAACTCGCCTTATTCTTAGCCACAAAATCCACTATCTTCTCTCTACACTCCACAAGTCTGGCAATATTCTGAGTGGTAGTAAAACCGCAAGATTCATTGGAAAAACATATCCAAGAAAAGAATACTATTGTGAACAGAACTCCAAATATTCCCATCAAAGAAACCCAAACTTTTCAAGTTTGCGAAAACCATACCTCCTAATTCCCAATTATATCCAACCCCCAAAAAATTTCAGAAGCGAAATGATATGCACTCTATTCTTTCAAAAAATAATACAAGTTGAAGTTAATCATATAAGATTTGCCACCTGACAAAAATATTTCGATATTTACTCTATCTATGCTACGGCTGGAGCCAAATGAAATCGATGGGTATAACTTTACCGGGTTCGCCTTTGTAGTGAAGGGTTATGGTATGTTCGCCAGTATCTAATTTGTATCTACCTAACGAGATTTCTCGAGATAAAACTCGGTAAGTATCATACAAACTTATCTTGCGTTCAGAAGTTCCGTCCTTTACCACATTATCATCTATTGCCACTGTGAATTCTCCACCCTCAGGCATTAATCCACAAACAAGTTTAACTTCGTACTCTTTACTTTGGGGAACAGAAATCTTGAATGACAATTTATCATCTACTTTAGCAAGTTTCCATACACACAAGCCCCTACCAGCCCATAGGTAATTTGAAAGAAGGGATACATTTTGGAAGGAAGCCAAACAATCCTCCGCCTGGTAGAAAATACCTCCTCTTGCAGCACCTTTAGGTTCAGGAAGCCAACTCCAGTCTTTTTTCACCGAAAGTGGATTGTATTCATAATCGAGCAATGGTAAGTGGTCATCTGTGGTCTCAGGTCGAGCATAGTAATATGCAATACTTGCGTAGCCTACATCATTAGCCTCTTCATGCATTAACAGTTCAAGTGAAAAGGCTATAAATTTGTTGAAAGGAATTCTATCCAGAATCAGCCATCTGTAATTGGACACAAAACCCCTATTTCCGGGTCCATCATTCCTCGGCTGACCGCAATAAGGATAGTAGAATATATCCGTGGCAGACCAGGAGTAGTTGTAGAAGTCTTCCGAGCCAGTGCCAAAGATTGAAGGAACTAAATCATCATCTACAAAGATTTTCTCATCACCTTCGCCCCACCAATTCCCGCCGGAGGTTGGACCAGTAGATGGATTAAAGACATGGCTAACCGCCCCGACGAGGCATCCTTTACCTTTTGCATAAAGGAACGGCAAATCGTAGGGCTTATAAGGTAAGACCCATACCCCAATCACACCACGCCATCTTGCTAAAAAATACATAGACCTATTGTCATCCCACTCATAAGGTAAGGAAACGACCTCGCCAGAGACTTTTTTTTCAGTATCACTCACATTGCGAAGGGTAATTGTCATGCTTTCCCTATAGGGCATTGGAAATCTTGAGATTAGCCAGCCATCGGGCATAACTGCAAGCGGGAGGGATTCGTATGGATTAATTCCTGGGGCACTTGCAAAGAAATCAACAAGGGGCGAATCAACTAACGGTTCTTTTATATTATCAGCGTAAATCCTAAGTATTATTTCCCGCCCTGAACTTTCTTTTTCAGTCAGTTTCAATTTTAATAAACTAACATATCCCGGTCCTTTATTATCAGCCCAAATTACTACTTCCTTCTTAGGAGGTAAAGGATTTGTAAAGGCAATTTTATTTTCACCTTCTGAAATAAGAGAACCACCGGATTTAATTACTTGAGCAGTTTGAATAATCAATTCTTCATTAGTTTTGAGGTCATTTGGTGTAAATGTCTGGACTATGGTTCCTTCAGGGTATACCCTAAACATTATATGGTAGAAATGAAGGTCCTTCTTCTTCCCAATCCATACTATCTTGCAGGATTTGCTAAAAGGAATAGGTGCATATGCAGAATCTCTCTGGTAAAATGAACCTTTCAAAATATCATCTGTTATTTTTGTATTAGATAGAAACCTTGAGTACGGAGCCCTAAAAAATTCCTCTGCTGGACCGTCAAATAAGGGTATATCCGAGTCATCAAGAAAAACTTTAACTGTTCCCTTTATACCTGCGGTCCACAATCTCACTATTGCACCAGGTGCTTTTACCTCAGCCATTAGGTATTCACCATCAGAATCTTTGCTCTCCTCTTTAATCACATCCACAAAGCCTGGTATTGGCTCATTCCCAAAACCGTCCGAGTTACTAAACCAATCCTTTTGTAGCCTGTGGACAGACCGTCGGTCATAAGAGGAGAACTGCACTAATTTATATGGTGGGTCCGGAAAATATGTGAGTGAGGCAAGGTCCGTTAGTTCCTCAATCAAACTACCTGTAGTAACTACATTGTTTCCGAAGATGTTGCTAGAAATTAAACAACACAAGCCACAAATTATAATAAAGAAACAAGTATTTTTCATCTTCCTTTTCCTCTTCGTTAAATATGTTTATCCTTGCCTTATTTTATTTTATTTTACCGTAAATGTTTATAATCTACAACTTTGTTAGACCAAAAAATCTGAAAGTTATAACCTTCATGCAGAGCCTGCTGAAATTTTCTTCTCCTCTAAACTAAAAATATTTACCAAAAACATTCCAATAATCTATTGATTCTGATATAATATTGCTATAAACGATAAGTTATTGGGTAAGATATCTAATTACAAATCCCTAATAGGAGATTTTTTTCATGAAGAAACAAAAGAACGGCTTCACACTCATTGAACTATTGGTAGTCATAGCCATTATAGGCATTCTTGCTGCAATACTACTTCCGGCCCCTGCCCCGGCCAGGGGGGGTGCTCGTAGGGACAGTTGTTTAAATAATCATAAGCCATGGGGGT
>CAZZMK010000353.1:0-14473 GCA_964655185.1 uncultured Nitrospirales bacterium
AACACCGCATATAAAGAAAACAAAGCAAAACTAATAAAAAAGTAGCCCGAGCATTTCCATACTCAGGCTACTTCTCTATATCTCGGCTCCCTTGCTCCGAGTTGTTAGATTTACTCCAAAAGGATGTAAAAAGATATTACAAATTATAGTCCATCAACATTGATGGTCTTTATAAGCCAAGCCGGAACTTTCTTCCCTTTTTCATTCGTAACTTCATATTTCTTCAATACAAGTTCAACCGACACTGAACCGGCAGCACTACTTAAATCAATCGGATACGCACTTGCTGTACCCTTTTCTTTGTCAATTTTCAATTCCATATTAGTAAGGTCTACTTTGCCCTCATCTGCATAACCAGATTCTAATCCCATTTGCAAAGCCTGGCGCGCTTCCTCTTTTCCTCCCACTTCGGGATGTTCAAAGTCATCCGCGAATGTTGTCATCAACATATCTAAATTTTTAGTTTCAAGGGCAACTTTAACCTTGTCGATGGTAGCACGAATAAGTTCCTCATCAGTAGGTCCCTTACCAGTACCTGCACAACCCAAAATCAGGCTCATAGCAAAAATTACACATAATGCTGATACTACACTTAGAAACCTCTTCATACTTGTTCCTCCTATAACTGTTTGTTTTTGTTTTTATTTTTTAGTTGACAAAACACACTAATAAGACTTTAAAATTTGAGATAGGTTTCAAAAATGTAGGAGATAAAAAATGAAAAGAAGAGATTTCTTAACTATAGTTACACTTACACCACTAATAAATTTTTCTTTATCCCGACAACCTAAAGAATATGAAACAGAAATCGCAATAATAGGAGGTGGGATAGGTGGAGTTGCCTGTGCTCTTTCTGCCTTAGAAAATGGAATGAAAGTAATAATTACTGAAGAAACAAAATGGTTAGGAGGTCAATTTACATCTCAGGGTGTTCCGCCAGATGAAAACCCGTGGGTAGAAACCTATGGTTCTACAGAAAGATACAAAAGATTTAGAAACTTAATTCGTGAGCACTATAGAAAAAACTATCCGCTCAAGCAAGAATACAAAAATACTCCGTATCTAAATCCTGGCAATGGAAATGTTTCCCGACTATGCCACGAACCCAAAGTATCAGCCTTAGTTATCGATTCAATGCTGTCACGCTACGAAACTTTCCCAGGAACAAAACAAGCATCCTTGAAGATTCTAAGGAAACACAAGCCGATAAAAGTTGTAACTAAATCAGATAAAATCGAGGCTATATGCGTACTCGACTTAGAGAGTCAGGAAGAGATATGGATTAAAGCAAAATACTTTGTGGATGCCACAGAAACAGGGGAACTATTACCACTGGGTAAGGTAGAATATATAACTGGGATGGAAAGCCAAAAAGACACGGGCGAACCTCATGCACCCTCATCGCCAGACCCAAAAGCAATGCAAGCGTGCACATGGTGTTTCGCAATGGAGTACATACCAGACGCAGACTTTACAATCGATAAACCACAAAATTATGACTTTTGGAAAAACTTCATCCCTGAATTAGACCCTCCATGGCCCGGACCTTTGTTCAGTTTTACCACAACCCACCCTGTTACGCTCTCTCCAAGAACATTGCCGTTTGACCCTGATGGAGAAACGAAAAGCAGTTGGTGGAAATATAGGCAAATATTAGACAAATCCTTATTCGAATCCTCTTCAATTAAGGGAAGTATTACTCTTGTTAATTGGCCCCAAAACGATTATTTTCTTGGCAACATTATAGAAAACGAAGACCCTGAAAAGGATAAATATCATCAACAAAAGGCAAAAGAGTTGAGTCTCTGTTTATTTTACTGGCTACAAACTGATGCTCCCCGTCCTGAGGGGGGATATGGCTGGAAAGGTCTAAGACTGAGAGGTGATGTGCTTGGGACTGAAGATGGATTTGCTATAACACCATACATAAGAGAAAGCAGGCGGATTAAAGCGGAATTCACAATCTGTGAACAACACATAGGTAAAGAGGCAAGAAAAGAGTTATTCAAAGGTAAAGAACTTATCACACCTGAATTCTTTCCTGACACTGTAGGAATTGGTTATTATAGAATTGACTTACACCCTAGAACTAATGGAAAGAATTATTTCGACGTAGATTCCTTACCATTCCAGATACCGTTAGGTGCTCTTCTGCCTGTCCGAGTAGAAAACCTCATTCCCGCTTGCAAAAATATTGGCACTACGCATATAACAAATGGAGCGTATAGACTACATCAAGTAGAGTGGCATATAGGTGAAGCGGTAGGTTGTCTTTTATCTTACTGTATAAATTCTAACTTAACACCCCGAGAGATAAGAAATAACAAAGATAAATTAGAATTATTTCAAAAGACACTTTTAGACCAAAATATCCCACTCCACTGGGAAGAAGAAGCACTCATTAAGTACGGCAAGGTTTAAATTGCTTTATTCGTTAGAAAAAGATTAGTCGATAGATTGAATCTTACGAGTATACAGAAACACCCCTAACCAAATAATCAGTGCTGTAGTAACGACTATTACGCCCAAAATGGTGCCACTCAAACTAACCTCAATCCCTTCTCCCTCAGACAAATAAGCAACGATATGGTCAACCAACCACATCAATGCAGATCCCCACAGGAATAAAGATAGAAAATCAAATCTATATTTCCTACCTGTGTAATACCAACCTACTGTAGCCAATACAGCAAATAGGAAAGTAATGATAAACCACATATCTTAATTATTCTGAGGTAAAGTCTCTTTTTGCTTTTGCATCAAATTATCAATAATTGCCATTACTGACCAGACCGCGGTTATCAACAGTGCCATAGGCACCCCGGCTGTAAGCAATTCCTTAAGCATTATACTCGTCTCTTCCCAAGAACTTAATGCGGTCAAGAATGGAGGGTAGAAAGTAATTTCTCCGTGCCAAATGTGTTCTATGGCAAGAAGAGTTACTCCTCCCCATAGCATATTGTTTAACCAACTCAATCTTAATTTAGCAGACCTCTCTTTACCTAAAACTTTAGATAAAGCGGAAGTTATGAGTGCTTCGCCCATTGGAACTAAAAAGCATGCCATATCGCAACTCCTTATGTTTTAATATTAACTTTTTAATTTGTAGTAATACTATCATAAAAATTTACAAAATTCAAATTAGCCAAATGCTTATTTATAACACACAATTTAATTCCATTTGACTTTGATAAATTTACATAATATAATAGTGAAAAAATATTCATATAAGGAATCTAAGTTGGAGAAACTAACCGAGAGACAAAAAAAGGTTCTTGAATGTATAGTTAAACTTCAGGAAGAGCAAAATTCTTCTCCATCTATAATTGAAATATGCCAAAGATTAGGTATCCGCTCTACAAACGGGGTTGCAGGTCATATTAAGGCTCTTATTCGCAAGGGATATATCGAGAAAACATCGAAGGCCCGTAGTATAAAACTTACTAACAAAGCACGAGAATTTTTTTCACTTCCTACTTCTAACCAAAGCAATTTTGTCCCGCTATTAGGCTTAATCCCTGCTGGTCCGCCTGTATTAAGTGAAGCACAAATAGAAAAGATGATACCGATACCTCCAGAACTTAACTCGGAAGGCGTATATGCTCTAAAAGTAGTTGGAGATAGTATGATTGAAGATGGGATATTTGATGGGGATATCATTATTGTAAACACTAAGATTATTCCCAAACCCGGTGATATTATAGTTGCCTTAGTTAATGACGAAGTTACAGTAAAAAGATACTATCCGCGTAATAATACAATTGAACTTAAGCCTTCTAATCGAAAAATGTCCTCAATTTATGTCTCACCTAATTCATTGAAAATTCAGGGAGTTGTGATAGGGCTTCAGAGATATTATAAGTAATTCCTTTAGTATTTCTTTTCTTACCTCTGGGTTTTCAGTGCGTAAAAGGCAATTCCTGCGCTCACACTTGCATTCAACTGGGATATTTCAGGACCCGTTGGAATTGATACTATACAATCAGCCAAATTCTTTATTACGTATCTTATACCTTTTCCCTCACTCCCTATTACTATAATATTTTTCTCGAACCACTGAACTTTATTTAAGGGAATCTCACCACCTGTTTCCAACGCTACGACCTTAAAACCTAATTCCTTTAGTTTTCTCAAGGCTCTGGGTGCACTCGCTACTTCTACCAAATTAGCGTATTCTATTGCTCCTGCACTTGCCTTAACAGTAACTGGGGTCAATGGCGCAGAGCCTTCGCGAGTAAACAAGATTGCATCCAAATTAAAGGCTACAGCAGAACGAATAATTGCTCCGAAATTTCTCGGGTCTTCAATATGGTCAAGAAGCACTAAATCCCTCTTGCTTTCGGCTTCTGAACGATACCAATCTTCAAACTTCCATACAAACAAATTCTCTACTTCTGCGACCACTCCTTGATGAACACCATTTTTAGTTATTTTATCTAAAAAACTTCTAGGCTTATATTCCACTGAAACTGTAGACAAGAAAGGCTTTAATTCAGATATTTCAATCCCTTCTTGAAGATATAATCTCAACACATTTCTTCTGCGGGCTTTCAGACAAACAATAACAGGTATCCGCCCGTAAATAATAGACTTCTCTTCCATTGAATTAGAACTCTCAGAAACTAATTATTTCAGTTCGTGAACTTCTTTTAACTTTGTTGCACGAAGATTCAAGTTATTATATTCAGGTACTCGGGAATCGTACTGATGAGCATCTATTGCAGCGAGATCTCTAAGTATCTCATAAGCCCTTTGATAATTACCTAATTTTTCATAACATTTCGCAAGACGATAAAGGTTGTAATAATAATTTTGACCCGAAGGCCCATATCTGTTTATTGCTAACTCGAGCACATTTTTAGCATATTCCCATCTCAAAAGAAACATAAGGTAAGTTGCAACCCGAGTTAAACCTGCCTCGTCAATTTTGTCCCGTTGAGGATCTTGACCGGGAATTGCTTTAGTAAAGTTCTTCACCATAAAATTCACGCCTGCACTTGAACAAAGCCAAGCAATGCCTACTAAAATCAGTATTATTAGGGGCCATTTAAGTCCACTTAGATCCATATCTTGCCCTCCTACCTATTAAATTATTACTACCCTCTTCTACCTATTATATGCCTATTATTTATATACCAATCCACGCCCGAATTACGTACACCCATTGAGAAAGTACAGGAACATTAAATATCGTTCCTATAACTCCTAAAAGAACCAATATTACTGCCACCGAGATTAGGAAAGATAAAATCTTCCTGACATAAACTCCAACATTCCATTTTGCCTTGGAACTCCTTTGCTCAAGTTCCTGCACTCGCTTTGAAAAATTTTCAAATTTCTCTCTACAAACATCAGAGCAAAAAGTTCCTAATGGCGTAGAAACAGTACACGCAGGGCATAGAGGCTTACCGCATTGCTTGCATCTCGCAGTTGCAGATACCCCGGGATGATTTATGCAAGACGATAATCTCCCGTCCAACATTGCAAGCCCTTTCACAAAATTATTTATAACTATAATACCATATTTATATCATACTATAACTATATACATCTTTTTTCAATAAAAAGCATATCCAATTTTCCACAGAAGCATGATTATAAAAAATAGCCACGGTGGACGGGCGTCACAGGCTTGCGCCCACCGTGGCTTAGGCGCCGGGCATCAGGGCACATTCTTATCATAAGATTAGCAACTCGTGTGCCATATATTTTTAGATGGGAACTAATTCGATAAGATATTCGTTTACATAGGCTTACATAGGATAAAAAATCCTAAACTACAATTTGTTTTAACTAAATAGACAACTTTTTGACATTTTGTTATCTATGATTGCCAAAATTAATTGCATACTCGGCTTTCAGATAATAAAACTATTGACAAATGTAGTGCTCTTAGTCTATTCTATTGTATGCTATCAAAAGTGTAAAATATATATAAGGTTTATTCTTAAAAAATGGATTGATTAATATGGTAGAGGGCAAAAGTGAAAACGGGAAGTATTCAGAGAAAGAAAAATCTTCTGAATTAAGAATCTACTGTATCTGTGGTCAAAAGATGCGGGTGAAGCCAGACATGTATGGCAAACCTGGTCGTTGTGTTGCATGTAGGCAAAAAATTAGAATACCTAATCGTGAAGAAATTCCTGAGGGCGTCAAAGAAATCTATCTTAAAGACCACCCAGAATTACTCAGGAAAAGTTCCTCTAAAGAAAAGTCTATACCCCTTGGCGATTCTTCTCCAGAATCAGGCGTTACCCCGTCAGAGGAAGAAGCAGAAGCACTTCCTCTTGAAAACTTAGAATTTCTAAGATACATCATTTCGGCTGAATACAAAGCCCAAAAGCACCTTGAGGCTCTCCGTCATAAAACACCTCTTGGACCGGAAACTAAATCAGAACTGATGGAATACTTATCAAAAATTCGCAGGCTAAGAGCAATTCTCGACGAAAAACTTAGAATCAGAAGAAATGAATTAGTAGAACAATACAAAAAAACTGAAGAGGAAATAAGCAAAAAAATATTAGCGTTTAGAGTGGGCGAAATTGACTTTGAAACTTATTGGCTTTCAGTTACCCCTCTTCGACTAAGAAGAGAAATTTTAGCCCAGAGGCGTAGAAATGTAGAAGGCTGGTTATCCGTGATATCTCCTGAGTTAGCAGGCGGGTATATAGATGTCGACTTTTCGAAGATTCCGGAAAAAGTACCTGAGATAACATTTACCCTCGAGGAAAAAGAATACGAAAGTGTTTTATCCCTTTTGATAGAAGGGCTCGAAAAATTTGTTTCTCGGCGTGAAGAGTTAGAACACAAATTCGCAGAATGGAAAAAGGTTATAGAGGAAGGCGAGATAGATAGCGAACTTAGCGAAAAAGGTATTACCGAATTCGAGGCACAATTGAAAATAGTGCGAAGTGGTATTGCTTTTTATCGAGAAAGGCTTGAACAACTTATATTAGATTGTGATTTAGACCTTGAATCAATAGGGAAGAATATCGAAAGACTTCAAAAGCAAAAAGAGGCAAAACTCATAGACATTAAAGAGGCAAATAAAATTGAGAGTATTCTATTTCAGGCACGGCTCGATATAGGAAGGACCAAAGATACTGCTCGACGGGCTATCAGTGCTAATTCAAGAGTAGATATTCCTTCACTGAGGGGAACCTTTGTTGCTCGAATGGGTCCTACTCGCGGTGCGGTTGAAATAGGTATCGATTCATGGCTCTCTTGGATATGCTCTGCCCTCATCATAATGCTTATTATGATTCCTATGACAAGTGCTCAGGGTTTGGTCTCCTCCAAAATATTAGTGTTAATGGTTGTAGGTTTATTTGTATTGGCATTTACTCTTGCCGGGGTAGCATCAATACCATATCGGATTTGGCGAGGTATAGGCTTAAATTCTCTGCTCGTCCTATATGTACTGATATATACACTCCATATTTATTTTATATGGTATAGCCCCTCACCTTTACTTAATGAATTAGGAGGGAGCAACCTAAGATCTTCACCTTTAGCTCTGTTATCCTTCAGAATAATAGCGCCTTATATAGTACTCTCCATTCTTGGGATTGCTTGTTGGGCATCGCTATATAAAGTAAATAAATTAAGAATAATTCCAGCAATAACTACTGGATTATCCATCTTTATCGTGGTCGCAACCTTTAGCGACTTCTTTGGGTTGATAAAAGGTAGTGCTACTTTAGAATCAGTATCACAAACAGAATATATTCAAACTGAAGGCCA
The DNA here is from genome assembly GCA_964655185.1 of uncultured Nitrospirales bacterium. Classification (GTDB taxonomy): domain Bacteria; phylum Hydrogenedentota; class Hydrogenedentia; order Hydrogenedentales; family Hydrogenedentaceae; genus Hydrogenedens. Next base: position 7,744 of record CAZZMK010000353.1, read on the forward strand.
GTATAGAATTGAAGTCTCTATAGTAAATCAAGGTTTGGCGTCGGTATGGATAGGTAATAATATTAGTTCTGTCCCTCGTCCTGTATTTACAAAAGTGCAAAAGGTTGGCGAGGAAAATACGAGTTTCTATCCAACTGAGGTAATTATCGAATCTCAAAGGAAGAAATTTGAAGAGGTGTTTAACTCATTTGAAGGCAGAATCAAACCCGGAGCAAGGGCTTTAATCATATATAAATTACCACCAGGAAGTTATATATTTAGCCTTGATGGTTTAAAAGGAGAATTTTATCCAAAAGAGGTCAATTTAGAATTACCACCACAAAGCCAAAGAAACAAAGACGGGAAGAAAGTTGAAAATGAAAACTTACCGTCTGAAGAACCTAAACCTAATTCTTCACCCTCAGATACGAACTCAACAACTACTTCACAATCTCTATCTACACTAAGCAATAATTACAATTCCTTGTTCGAAGACCTCGGCACAGAACTATCCACAACGAATTTCGTTATAAGCAGTAGTGAGATTATTTTGTATTATAGAGGTTTCGCCCAGTCTGTTTCTGTAGAGGGAGGTGAAAAAAAAGAAATTATACCTAAATTCAGAATTACTATATATGATTCAACAAATAAAAAAATCGATAAACTTATGGGGTTAGGAGAATCAATAGTCGGAAAATGGGTAATCTCCGAATTCAGCCCACAAAGAGAAACTATTACACTTAAAATTAATGAGAAAGTCTTCATTGTGGAAAGAGGGCACTATTATAAACTAAAAATCGCATAGGCTCTTCCCTAATCCAAGAATCCTATTCATCTTGACTATTCTTTTCTATAATCTCAAAAGATATGAATTCTTTCCCCTTACTAAAAACACTCACTCTAAAGTCCTTATAAGTCCCTTTAAAAATTAGTTCAGTCAAAAATTCTCCAAACCATCTGTTCCAATCAGACTTAAAATGTTTATCTAATGGTAGTGCTTTCCTAACTACCACATATAACTTGCCCTTAGTGGTGTCTAAATTTTTATGGATTGTTTTAACCATTTCGTAATCTGGGGGTAAATCCTTTTTAGAACCTGGTACAAAACACACACTCCTACGAGTCCCGCAAAAAATTGTTAGGTCAAAAGTGGAATCACCGAGTATCAAATCTTCAGCGGTAGTATTTCTACAAACCCACTTAACCCTTTCTTTCTGAGAAAGTTCTCGCAATGGGGGAAAATCATCTGAACGATATGGATAACTAACCGAAAACACTAAGATTCCCAGCCCACACAAAACAATGCATAAAACTCTGGTTATACCAAAAACTTCAGAAACTAAACCTGAAACTAACAATATTAAACTTAGGAATGCTGGTGATAATAGTCTAACTCCAATAATATCTATATTGTAAATAGACGAATAAACAACCACGACTCCAATGTAAAAAATAGCCCACAACAAAAGTATCAAAGTCTCCCAACTACAAATCCAATTAATAACCCGCCCATATCTCCCTCGTAAAACTACAAACAGAGTAAAAAATAAAATAAAAACAACTATTATTTGTGGTTGAATTTCCAATGGAACAAATTTAGGGTCAAACCAACTATTTAAAATTGCACTTATCGCATAACTGAGATTTTCTAATAAACTTATTTCACTTCTTTCTCTCGTGTATCCTAAGAAAGCACCTGTTAAATTGTAATTTCTAATCAATAATGGAACTGCACAAATTCCCCACCCAACGGAGAATAAAACTAACTTCGCAAGAAAAATTTTTAAGTTAATTTTCTCCCTACCTATTTTATTTCCACCAATACCCTTAGCCAAATAAAACAGAGTTTCTATAATGAGTAAAACATATCCAAACAAGAATAAAGCAATTAAGACATACTTGATTGCAAACGCTATTCCTCCCATAACTCCCAAAATATACCAAGCATATAATTTGCCCGACTTTAGGGCTTTAACACTCCAAAATAGAAAAGCAAAGAATACAAGTGTGCTTAGTGTTTCGCTCCAAAACCACGAGAATAAATAAGTAAAAGGATAAGTAATGAGACAAAATAGAAGCGAGATTAGCCCATTTTCTTTGCTACCATAAATAGGGAAAAATAAGATACTCAAATAAGTAATCCACATAAGAAAACCTTGTATTATTTCGAGCCACTTCCCATCTTCTAACCTAAAAATTCTTAACCAAAATGATAGAAAGTAGGGGTATCCTGGTGCCCAATATCCCATTGGAATATACCTTATCCCATCCCAATCACATACTTCACTTGTAAGCACGAAAGAATGTACACATCCCCTTCCATGGGCAATATTTATTGCTGAGTCTAAATATATGAAAGAATCGGGGGTAAGACCTATCCCCGATTTAATAACCTTTACAACAATAACTAACAAAAGGAGAGAAGTTAGTAAAACAATAGCACACAGTAAAAATTGAGGAGATTTATTAGATGTAGACTCCGACAAGGTCAATTTTCAAACTTTATATCATTAATAATCTCTTGGATATAACTAATATCAGACTTTAGAACTTCTATCTTTTCCTCTTCATCGAACTTATCTAAACTTTCATCTTCTATGCAAAAAGAATTCTGATAATTATTTTGTTTTAACTCTACCATCACTCTTTCGATGTCTATATCGCCTTTGTATATAGGTGAGACATAAGTATCATACTCCCATCCCGGGTCACGATGTGCCTCTCTGACATTTTCAGGATAAGCGATATTCTTTATATGTGTATGCACTGTATTAGCCGCTAAAAGTTGCAAAATTGCCATAGTTTCAGAAAGCGGATAACCTTTCCAATAAAAATTCCCAAAGTCTAAAGTAAAACCAAACCGAGGATTATGGACATTCTTCACAAGAGCCATCAAAAATATCGGATTATTACCATCCTTCCCGTGATTTTCAATCCCAATAAAAACTCCACTATCTTCTGTATTTGCCAACACCTCAGAAAAGACTTCTGTATATAAATCCAATTTCGCACCGAACGGATATAAAGCCTCCTGCTGTAGTTGGGAATCTACCCTAACAACTTTAGCATTCAGAAGTTGGGCAATGCGCACCACTCGGGTAAACCATTCTATTGATTCTTCCATTGGGTGCAAACTAAGGTCGTATTCGGTAAGTAGTCCACAAATTTCACAAGAGTTTTTTGCAAGTTCTTGTCTATACGCTTGGATGTTTTGTTCTTCTAAGAAAGACACTTTATCTTTACTACACAATGAATTTACACAGAAGTTATTATCAATATACAATTCAAACACGGATAGATTAAGTACTCTGAGTCCATCTAAAATAGATGGAAACACATTAAGAAGTACCGCATCTCTAATAGATATATTCATATCTCTCTCCCAACCTAACCAGATTTAGATAATACCACAACAAATCTCTTTGTGAGAAATTTTATATATTCCTCATTACTCAATGGCCCCAACTTGTATCTACCTTGAACTATATATCCCTCCTGATTTCTTGGAAAAACATCAGCATTTCCCATCTCTATAGGATAGCATCCTTCCACCCTGAACCCATTATCCTGTGCACACCTTAAAAAAGACTTCATTGTAAAAAAGTAATGACACTGAGTAGAAGATATGCTTTCAAGTACTTCTTCCCACTTATTATCTACCAAATTGAACAAGAACTCAATATATTGAATATTTGGCTCTACAGTTATTATCAACCCTTGGTCTTTAAGTAGTCTCCGAAATTCCGCAAAAGCCCCCGGAAGAGAGACAACATGAGAAAACATTTCCTCTCCTATAACAAGGTCAAACTCACCATCACCAAATGGTAGTTTTTCTTTCCCAATCTTTTGAAAGAATTTGCTTGACACATCAAGTAATTTTCTCTCTTTGCCCTCGGAGGTAAATAGACAATATAAAGTTCTTTCCTTGGATAGTCCATCAAGAATATCTACCTGATCAATATCAATTGTAAGAACTTTCTTACATCTTTCAGGCAACGAATTTAGAATTTCATTGAATATCATATCTATTACAATTTAGAGGGAATTTCTTCCCATTCCATTCCAAATGCTTCGGCAACTGCTTTGTAAGTAATTTTACCTTTATACAAATTAACACCTTTTCTCAAAGCCCTATCTTGCTCAATAGCCCTATCTAAACCTAAATCTGCTATCATCAATCCATATCCAAGTGTAACATTCGTTAAAGCAAAAGTAGATGTGCGAGGCACTGCTCCCGGCATATTAGTTACACAATAGTGAATAACATCATGTACCCTGTAAATAGGGTTATCGTGTGTAGTTGGTTTTGATGTCTCTACACACCCACCTTGGTCAATTGCAATATCGACTATAACAGAGTTAGGTTTCATTGACTTCACCATATCTTTAGTAACCAATCGAGGAGCCTTTGCCCCTGGTACAAGCACAGAACCTATTAACAAATCTGCACTGGCTGTCTCTTCTGCTATATTTGCCCTATTAGACATTAAAGTAGTCACTCGCCCTTGCATAACATCCTGGATATATCTTAAACGAGCCGGATTTATATCTATAATAGTCACATTTGCACCCATACCAACCGCTATTGTGCAAGCATTTGCCCCTGCTACACCCGCACCAATAATAACAACCTTTGCTGGCTTTACCCCAGATACACCACCAAGAAGAACACCCATTCCTCCAAATGTAGATTCAAGATACCTTGCACCTATCTGAACAGACAACCTCCCCGCTACCTCACTCATCGGAGTGAGCAAAGGTAACGAGCCATCATCTAATTGTATAGTTTCATAAGCCACTCCAATTATTTTCTTTTTTAATAGCCCTCTCGTAAGTGATTCATTAGAAGCGAGATGTAAATATGTATATATAATTTGTCCCTCTTTACATAATTCTATTTCATTATCAAGTGGCTCTTTAACCTTTATAATCATTTCGGCCTCATTCCATATTTTCTTAGCCTCCCCTACAACTTTAGCCCCTGCTTGCTTATATGCCTCATCAGGTATGCCACTACCCAAACCGGCTCCCTTTTCAACAAGAACTGTATGACCATGTGCAACAAAAGCAGACACACCGGAAGGTACTATCCCAACTCGTTTTTCACCTGGTTTAATTTCCTTAGGTATTCCTATAATCATACTACTTCTCCTCTATTAAAAATTCCCGAAAGTAAAAAGGCAAAATCATAATATTTATATTTTATATTGAAAATCAAGTTTTTATCTTACACAACCACCTTAAACCAAGGCAACAAATCAGCCACTTCTTCCCTTACTACATCGCCCCTCCAAGGGTAAGGGCAAATTATAACTTCGAGATATCCTCTTAAGCCCCACCATAGTCCTTTCCTCTTGTAATAAAATTCGCTGGTAGGGTGTAAGAAGACAAATCGAGTTAAAAATGTGTTAGTCATGCCTCTCCACTTTCGGCTCACAAATTCAATATGTTTAGGATATTGATATTTCCACACAATTATGTCGTGGCAATTAAACCGAGAAATTTCACCCAACAACGTTTTCTGCACAAAGACAAGCGTTCTTCTTTTTCCTACCATTTCATCAAATTCCCAGGGGTCAAACTCAGGTGAACTAAAAAGAAGAGTCCCTTGGATATTCTTAGAAAGGTCTATTTCTATGGTTTGCGAAAAGTCAGAAGCCATCGATTAATACTACCGTTTAGCACGCATTTTTTTGATAGCAACCATTAATCCCATAGCATTGATTCTCGGGTCATCACCGAGCCACTCCATAGCCTTCTCAACATCATTGAATCCACACCATCTAATTTGATCTCTTATTGACTCTTCCACTCTCGGACATAACCATTCCATTAATTTATCATCTGAAATTTGTTTTGCTATAGCGGTATTAATAAGAATCTTCATAGAGTCAAGAGCGCGCAAAAGTCTATCCGCAATCTGAGTTGGGTTTTTATGTATTCCATAATGGGGTAGAAATACGTAATCAGGGGACAATTCAAGAATTCGTGAAATTGTTTTCTCTGCCTCCAATGGGTCAAAATCTGACGGAGCAGTGCTAATAATTATAAACAGATTTTCGAAAGTCTGTTTATCCGATTGACCTATACCAAAAGAGTCCCCCGTAAATACTCCATTAATTTTAGAATCATAAATACAAATACTATGAGTTGCATGTCCTAATGTATGCATAAACTTTAATTCTCTATCTCCCCACTTTATTGTCTCATTATCAGCAACTGAATATATCCTATCTTCAGGCACTGGCTCTATATTACCGTACAATTGTGTAAACAGAGGCTCGCCGTATACTGCCCTTGCACCTTCTATCAATCTACTCGGATTTGCCAAATGTCTACTGGCTTTGGGATGGGCAAGTACTTTAGCATTAGGACAGTGTTTTAGGAGTTCCGCCGTACCTCCTGCGTGGTCGAGGTGAACATGAGTTACTATAATATAGTCAACATTCTCCCTTTTTATGTTGCGTGATTCAAGTTCAGACAAAAGATATGGCACAGCAAAAACTGTATTGTTATCTACAAAACTTGCACGGTCACCTTCAATAAGTAAAAAGGCACAGGCTCTCTCGTCCCTTATATAATGGCAGTCTACAGGCACTATATGTTCCAATATACTGCTACTCATAGAAACCACTCCTCTATTTCTACGCGTAATAAATCATTATCTAACAATATAAGTAAAAACAATTTTTGTCGTATATATATATTTAACTTATCTACCCTGTGATAATCCGCTGAGCAATCTAAAAAA
>CAZZMK010000354.1:0-19183 GCA_964655185.1 uncultured Nitrospirales bacterium
CCTGTTCTTTAATTAATAATTAAAAATAAAATAAAATATAAACAATCCAAAAAGTTTTCAAAATATCAAATGAAAAACAAAAAAGAAATCATTAATTTAATTAGTATTATATCCAATTTAGGTTTTTCCCTAACCATTTTGGTTTTTATAGGATACTTCATTGGAAACAAATTAGACCACTATTTTCAATCAAATGGACTACTTTTAGCACTGAGTGTTATAATATTTATACTATTAGGTTTTGTTAGTTTCCTAACCTTCATTCTAAGAATATTAAAATAAAAAATGCCTACCCAAAAATTCCTCAACATAGTAATTCCAGTTGCATCTTTGCTAACTGCAATTATTGGAGGTACGCTATTTTTTCTAAACAAGGATGTATCTTTTGCTTTCATAATAGGGAGTATCGTAAATATTATGTTGTCCGCTACAATTTGGCGATTATACATAAAGCAGGTACAAGTATATAAGAATTATGCAACAATTGTCAGATTAAGTACTCTAAAGAAAGTCTTACTTAACTCGGCAATTCTAATTTTGGCGTATACTAAAACTCACCATTTGATATCTGGATTATCTGCAGTTGCCGGAGCAGGAGTATTACCTCTTGTAGTAGCAATTGTGGGGTATTTTTACTCTAACTTAGAGTACGAAGAGGCGACAAGATGGAAGAAATCGGGAGTAGATGGGTAATATATTACTTTCCTGGGACAGATATTCCATTGCCACTAGGCGGTCTAAATATATTTACAGCAGTGGCAACAGTTGTTATATTGTCTTTCATCACCATAGTGGGATATACATGGACTCATCACTTTCAAATAATACCTAACAGAAGGCAGGCTTTATTAGAGATTGTAATGGGTTGGTTTAGAGCACTTATAGAACCAATATTGGAAACCTCGGACTCAGAAATCATATACGAAATAATTCCTTTCGTGCTCTCACTTTTTTCATTTATTTTATTCGGCATCCTATTTTCTATGCTCCCTTTACCCTATATAGAGGAACCAACAAGCGACTTAAATTGCACATTAGCCCTTGCTATTCCTTCATTAATTTTCAGTTGGGTAACATCTATAAGATTTAGAGGAATACAAGGTCTCCTAAGAGAATTCAAAGGACCTCTATTCAGTGAGCCTTCAAATGAAAAAATAGGGATAATGGCTAAGTTGTCAGTTCTGTTTTTCTTCCCATTCAAAATTATTGAAGAAATATCTAAGGTAATATCCTTATCTTGCCGACTTTTTGGTAATTCATTAGGTTCAAGTATAGTAACAATTGTAATATCGAATATGTGTTTTTATATAGCCATACCAATCTTTCTTGATGTTCTATTAACAGGCTTTGAATCATTTATACAGGCTTTTGTATTTGCATCTTTAACAACCGTATATATTTCTTCTTACTTGGCAAATGAAAATTCAAAAACAACATAACTGAAGGAGGTTAACATGACTTTCAATTCACTGGTTCATCAAATCATCCCTTTCATTCTTGCCCAAACAGAGGTGGTAAATTCCGAAGTCATAAAAATCGCAGTAACCGGTGATGATTTAAAGATAATTTTCGCATGTATAAGTGCAGCACTTGTAATGTCAATAGTAGGTCTTGGGGCAGCGCTATCAGAAGGTTACACAGCAGCAAAAGCCTGCGAAGGAATTTCAAGGAATCCAGAAGCCTCAGGTTCGGTAACAAGAACGATGATTATCGGTCAGGCTATTACCGAATCAGTAGCAATATATGCATTGGTCATAGCAATTATAATTCTGTTTTTTATTGTATAAAACTGCAAACTATTCACCAAAGTTAGGTATACAATGACGGGAATTAACTTAACACTCATTGTTGAAATTATTATTTTCGTTATATTTTTCTTAATCATGGATAGATTAATATGGCGACCTTTTCTGAAAAATATTGCAGACCGTGAAAAAGAATTTTCTACAAAAGAGAGAGAAATTGAGGATATTTTACACAAGATTGACGAAATCAACGAGATATATACAACAACCATTCAGCAAAAAGAACGCCAGACTCAGTTAGAAATAGAAGAAATAACTAAACGGGCTTACGCAAAGCAAAGAGAACTAATTGATATGAAGCAAAAAGAATCTCGAGTGAGTTTAGCAGAATACGAAGAATTGCTAAAAAATATCCATTGTGCTCATAGGGAGGATTTTGCTCCTCACATAGATAGCATTGTAGAAGAAATGTATAAAGCAATAACTCAAAGAAAGCATTTGTTATGAAAAAACATCGAAAGTTTTTTCTAACCTTGATTACTGTGTATTTCACTTTGTCCATAGTGGGGATATACCTCTTTCACTCCCCCGAATTTTCTCACGATTTTGTATCAAAACACGAATCTATCCACAAACTACATAAAGAAGTATCAAAAAGGCCTGAATATCAAAAGTATAAAGAAAGACCTCACCTTTACAGAGGTGATAAAGAGACTCAGGAAATGTTCAATCAAGTTCTGGAATATGAAAATTCACCCGAATTTAAAGCGGAGAAAAGGAGAATTTATTTATACCTAATGTGGTTTAGAACTCTTAATACATTAACATTAATTATTGCTTCAATTAGGTTGGGGTGGAAACCCCTTCAGCATTCTTTAGGTAACTATCAAAAGAAAATTCTTACTCGCAAAAACACATTAGAAGAAAACCACAAGAAAGCATTAGAAGAACTTAGTAAGGCAGAAAAGAAACAAAAGGAGTTGGAAGTGATAATACAAAAAATTGAGGAAAGAAAAAACCAAATCATATCTGAGAGATTAAAACAAATTGAAGAACAAAATAAGGAAGCATTAAAGCAGATTGATTTTCTGTTAGAAACAAGCAAAAAAGAAGCGGAGCAGGAGTGCATAAATAATCTGAGAGTAATGCTCATCAAAGAGTCCATACAAGAATTGGAAAAGAAACTATATCAAACAGAAACTCCTGAAAGACTAATGACCACTATTGACAAATTCAACTTCCTCATAGAAATGCTTTCGTAATTATGGATATATTCGAGAAAAAAAAGTTAGCGGTTAGATACGCCGAGGGACTTAGATCACTCGTAACAACGGAAGAAGCCTTAGTAAAACTAAATGAAACATACCAATCACTAAGCCTAATTTTTAGGAGAGTCCCGGAAATAACAAAACTTCTAAAAAACCCTGCTATCCCATTTAATACCAAAAAAGAAATTCTAAATAAAATCTTTGATTACATTGAGGCACCTGAATATTTTAGAAATTACGCTTTGTTCATTGTAAAGAACCAAAGGGTAGAGATAATTGACGAAATTGCTAAAGTGTTTTCAGAAAGTATCGATACTTGGCTAAACAGAGTAGAGGTTGAAGTAATCACTGCTATCCCTTTGCCTCCTGAAGGAGAGAAAAAACTATTATCCGCTCTCGAAAGATTCACAGAAAAACAAGTAAGAATATTAAAGAAAGTAGACCCCAATATACTTGGAGGACTAATAATAAGATTTTACGGGTTCACTTTTGATTTTAGTTATAAGACGCTAATTAATAAGATGAGAGAAGAAATCCTTAGGAGAGGATTCATATAGAATGTCTACAAATATTAGAATAGACGAATTAGCCAATATTATAAAACAGCAAATTCAATCTTATACCACTGGAATAGATGTTTCTGAATCAGGGACTGTAATCCAAAGTGGCGATGGTATAGCCCGTATCTTTGGGTTAGATAACGTTTTCTATGGTGAATTATTAGAATTTCCCTATAGTATAAAGGGAATGGTGCTAAGCCTCGAAGAGGACCACGTTGGAGCCATAATACTCGGAGATTATGAAAAAGTAAAAGAGGGTGACCAGGTAAAAAGAACTTGGAGAGTAGCATCGGTTCCTGTAGGAGAGGGACTATTGGGCAGAGTAGTAAATGCCCTCGGAGAGCCATTAGACACAGGCGGTAAAATCGAATATGAGGAGTTTTACCCTGTAGAGAGAATCGCACCGGGAGTAGTCGATAGACAGCCTGTTTCCGTCCCACTGCTAACAGGAATTAAAGCAATAGATTCTATGGTGCCGATAGGAAGAGGACAAAGGGAACTTATCATCGGGGATAGGCAAACAGGCAAAACAGCCATAGCAGTAGATACTATTATTAATCAAAGAAATCAGAATGTTATATGCATCTATGTAGCCATCGGTCAAAAAAGGTCTACAGTTGCACAAGTTGTAAACGATTTAACCAACTATGGAGCAATGAAATATACCATAGTGGTTTCGGCAACTGCTTCAGACCCTGCACCTATGCAATATCTTGCACCATATGCTGGGTGTGCAATGGGTGAATATTTTAGAGACAAAGGAAAAGATGTCTTAATTATTTATGATGACTTATCAAAACATGCTTCTGCGTACAGACAAATATCCTTACTACTTAGAAGACCACCAGGTAGAGAAGCATATCCAGGTGACATTTTCTACTTACATAGCAGGCTTCTGGAACGCTCAGCATGTATGCACCCTTCCAAAGGAGGAGGAACATTAACTGCTCTACCTATTATAGAAACACAAGCGGGTGATGTCTCCTCATACATTCCAACGAATGTAATTTCTATTACAGATGGGCAAATATATTTAGACTCCTCCCTATTTTACAGTGGTATCAGACCTGCGGTGAATCCTGGAATTAGTGTTTCAAGAGTAGGGGGTTCCGCACAAACACCTATAATGAAAAAAGTAGCGAGTAACCTCAGGGTATTATTAGCACAATATAGAGAACTGGAAATTTTCGCACAATTTGGAAGTGAACTTGATGAGGTTTCTCGTGCTCAATTAGAAAGAGGAAAAAGATTAACAGCCATATTAACTCAAAATAGATTCAATCCCGTCCCACTTGCAGAACAAATTATAATTATTTTCGCCGGGGTAAACGGCTTTGTAGATAATATACCACTGGAAAAAATTGCAGAGTTTGAGAGTGAACTTGTAAAGCACATTCGCAATAATTATTCAGAATTGTATGAATACTTAGGAAGCAAAGAACAATTTAACGATGAAGTAAGAGGAAAATTAGAAGGGGCTATTCGTAACTTCCTCGAAAATAAATGGGGGAAACTGTAAAAGCAAATCTATTATTTGGAATGTAAATTATGAGCAATATCCAGTTCTTAAAGAAAAAAATAGAAACGATCAAAAATATTCAAAAGGTTACCCGTGCAATAAAAATGGTGGCTACGGTAAGGACTAAAAAAGCTCAACAGGTCCTTCAGACTTCCAGAATTATTCCCCAAAACATTAACGAGATTATGTCACTTCTCGCTTATAGTGAAAAATATGGCGATATATTAAAGCATCCTCTTTTAACACCCAAAAAGGATATCTTACATTCCACAATACTTGTAGTATCTAATGACCACGGACTTTGCGGGAACTTTGCCTCCCGAGTTGTCTCAAAAGTAATTGAGGTGTTATCTGAAAAAGATACAAACAAGGAACACCACATTATCTCTATCGGGAATAAAGGAACCGTTCACCTCAAAAACAGAGGAATTAAAATTACACAAGAATACCAAAACTTCTTTTCAAAGTATACGGTAGACAAGGTCTATAATCTTGCTGAGTTCTTTGTAAATTCATATATATGCTCTTCAACTGATGAAGTATGGACAGTCTACACCTCTCTAAAGCCTTCATATATTACTGAAGTAGTAGTAGAAAAGTTATTGCCTATTCCCATTGAAGAAATCGCCCAGAGGAAATTAAAAAAGAAAGATAGCAAAGGATGGCTATTCGAACCAAATATAGATTCTATCCTGAACGAATTAATAAAACTTTACTTAGTTTCTGAATTGAACAGAATCTTTCACGAGTCGTTTGCTTCTGAGCAACTTGCTCGGATGCAAGCAATGGATATGGCATCTACAAATGCGAACAAATTGTTGGAAAAGATTAAAATCGAATACAACAAAACAAGACAAGAAATAATTACCAAAGAAGTAATAGAAGTAATAAGTGGATCTGACAATATGTAGAGTAGGAACTGGAAATGGATCAAGGCAAAGTAGTTAGAGTAATGGGTCCTGTAGTTGATGTTAAGTTTGAAGGAGGTGAATTGCCTCCAATTTACACTGCTCTTGAACTAAGAAAAGAAAATGGTGAGAAATTGGTTCTCGAAGTTATGCTTCACTTAGGCGAAGGCATAGTAAGAACAATCTCTATGGGTAGCACAGAAGGAATTGCAAGAGGAATGGATGTCCTAAACACTGGGAAACCTATATCAGCCCCAGTAGGCCCAAAAGTGTTAGGAAGAGTATTAAATGTTGTAGGGGAACCAGTTGATTCAGACAAACCAATAGAAGCAGAGGAATATTGGTCAATTCACAGAAAAGCGCCAGAATATAAAAACATTAACCCACAAATGGAAATTTTCGAAACAGGCATTAAAGTAATAGACTTACTTGCTCCTTTTCCTAAGGGTGGAAAGATTGGACTCTTTGGTGGAGCCGGTGTGGGAAAAACAGTACTCATAATGGAGTTGATTAGAAATGTAGCAGTGGCTCACGGAGGTGTATCCATATTTGCAGGTGTAGGTGAAAGAACCCGGGAAGGTAACGAATTATGGCTCGAAATGCAAAGGTCAAAAGTCCTCGACAAAACCGCTCTCATTTTCGGACAAATGACAGAACCTCCCGGTGCAAGGGCAAGAGTTGCCCTAACCGCGTTAACAATTGCAGAATATTTTCGAGATGTTAAACACCAAGATGTGCTCTTATTTATAGACAATATTTTTAGATTTACCCAAGCAGGTGCAGAAGTATCCGCATTACTGGGACGTATGCCTAGTGCGGTGGGATATCAGCCTACACTTGCAACTGAATTGGGTGAACTACAAGAAAGAATCGTATCCACTCACGAAGGCTCAATCACCTCAGTGCAAGCGGTATATGTACCCGCAGACGACCTCACTGACCCTGCCCCTGCGAATACATTTGCACACCTCGACGCTACGGTAGTGCTCTCAAGAAAAATTGTTGAGATGGGTATATACCCTGCAGTTGACCCTCTCGATTCCACAAGTAAATTGCTTGACCCGAGATATATATCTGAAACGCACTATAAGGTTGCTCAAGAAGTGCAAAAAGTTCTACAAAGATATAAAGAATTGGAAGACATAATAGCAATTTTAGGTATGGAGGAATTGTCAGAAGAGGATAAAACAATCGTAAAGAGAGCAAGGAGGATACAACGATTTTTCTCACAACCGAACTTTGTTGCAGAAGAATTTACAGGAATCCCCGGTAAATATGTAAAACTTCAAGACACAATAGATAGTTTTGTAGAAATACTCTCAGGAAAATATGATAACTATCCTGAATCTGCCTTCTTGTATTGCGGTACCATTGAGGATGTAAAAAAGAAATATAAAGAAATGACGGAAAAGAAATAAAAAATGGACAATTTGCTTAAGGTATACTTATTAGCATTAAATACACCTGTAGTAGAGGAGGAAGCGGTATCTATTTCGCTCCCTACAAAAGAAGGTATTATAACAGTACTACCTAAGCACACAAACCTAATAACTGCACTCGAATCTGGCTTACTGGTAGTAAAAAAACCAAATAAAGAAAAGGTACTCTATGGGATACTTGGTGGTATTTGTGTAATCTCTAAAAATGAGGTAAAAATAATAACTAACATATACAAAAAGGGAGAAACGGAGATTAAAGAGAAATACACCCAATGGGAATCACCCTCAATTAAAGTCGACGAAAAATTTGAAGAAGAAATTAAATTGCATCTCCTTAAAGTTATAAGAGAGTGGAAAACACAAAAAACAAGTATTGGTTAACTCAAATGGGAAAATATCTAACACAAGTAAAACTTTTACCAAGAGTAGAAAGAAGACTACTTAGAGGACATAGGTGGATATACAAAACCGATATAGATGATTTACCGGAATTAGAAGACGGGGCATTAGTTGATGTATATAGTTACACCGACAAGTTTGTATGTAGAGCCTTTTACCAAAAGGAGGGCAACATATTTGGGAGAATAATTTCATATCATCAAGAGGAAATAGATGAGAATTTTTTCAAAAACTTACTCGATTCCGCCTTGAAATTAAGAAAGAAAATTTTCCCTAACTCAAACGTTTTTAGATGGTTATACGCAGAAAGTGATAGTACACCAGGGCTTATAATTGACAGATATCAAAATTTAGCAGTAGCAGAGTCAAATCTAAAATTTTATGAACTTAAAAAGGATTCTCTTGTCCAGGCATTATTAAGTTTTCAAGGGGTCGACAATGTTATTACTAATTTTCCCTCCAAACAACGAGACTCTTCAGAACTGCCCGAAAACATTAAAATTGAATTAAATGGATTAAATTTGATTGTCCCAGTAAGGAATTCTCAGAAAACGGGGCTATTTCTGGACCAACGAATGAACTACCTATACTCTCAAAAATATATGTCCAATGCAGAAGTACTAGACTGTTTTAGTTATGTAGGAGTTTGGAGTTGTCATGCTCTTAAAGCAAATGCTAAATCAGTAGTCTTAGTAGAATCATCCGAAAAAGCAGTGGAAGTTGCCAAAGAAAACTTAAAACTAAACAAATACGAGATAAAATCCGAAGTAGTAAAAGGAGATGTAGAAAACGTGCTCAAAGATACAAAAAAATACGATGTAATAATTTTAGACCCCCCTGCATATATAAAAAAGAAAGAAGATTATCAAAAGGGCTTTGCTAAATACATAAACCTAAATGCAATGGCAATAAAAAATCTGAACAAAGGTGGTTTCTTAATAACTTGTTCATGTTCTCACTTTATTTCTCAAATAGACTTTCGCGAAATAATAAAAAGGGCACTGAGAAAGGAAAGTAGAAGAGCAAAACTACTCGAATTCCATGGCGCATCTCCTGACCATCCTGAGCATTTAATGATGCCGGAATTGTCTTATCTTAAATGCGCTATTCTTCAGGTGATTTAGAAGTATCATTCTTTCCATTAGCCTCGTAAGGCTCTACATGAATTAAAACATCAACGATATTTTCCTTCTCGGCGAGAATCTTCTCCTTTACTCTACCTGCAATAGCGTGCCCTTCCCTAACAGATAAATTTGGTTCTACAAGGATATGCAAATCTACTGATATTCCTCCTCCAATATGTCTACTTCTTATAGCGTGAACATCCTTAACTCCATCCATAGAGAAAGCCAACCTTTCAATTTCTTTCACTTCCTCTTTGCTAATACCCTTATCTATCAGATAACCCAATGAAGGTATAGCCAGAGCCAACGCTGAATAAATAATAAACACTCCTATTAATATGGTGGCTATAGGATCAAGAATTTTGTAAGTAGGATCTATCAAAACTGCTACGCCAGTAATTACCACAGGTATAGAACTTAAACTATCCGAGCGATGATGCCAGGCATTAGCCACCACTGCTGAAGAATGGATTTTTGTTCCTACTTTTACAGAATACCTGTAAAGTAATTCCTTTGAAACCAGTGAAATTAAGGCTACCAGAATTACTGGTAGAGAACTTATGTCTGGAATTTCTTTAGAAATTATTTGATATATAGCCCTATAAACGAGTAATACACCCACAATACCCAATGCTATTCCAATAAATACTGTAACCAATATTTCAAGCCTACCGTGACCGTGAGGATGTTCTTCGTCCGCAGGAGCAGACCAATATTTCCCTCCCAGTAATATGGCTATGTCAGTAATACCATCGGACAAACTATGAATTCCGTCAGCGATTAAAGCCTTACTATTCGAAAAATACCCAACTATTAATTTTGTAGCCATTAATAATAGGTTCAAAAACAAGCCAATCCAAGTAACTTTATATACTTGCGATATGTCCTGTATAACTTTCTTTTTCATCGGAGCAAAGTTTAATTTGTTAGAATAATTTAAATCATTATGTCGAGGCTTTTATATATTACATACTATTAGGAATATAAACAAAAATGTTTTTTTTCTCTTTAACATATTTCTTCTTGCTTATTATTTCAAATTCCTCTGTCGATTCTGATGAAAAATATATTCCCGCAATAATAGAACTTAAATATAAATGTGCAGTTGAGTACTACCTTGAACAAAAAACATCAAAATCCTCTAATAAAGAATTAACTAAACTAACATCTGCCTATATAGAAGAACTAAAATCCCTACAAAGTCAACTTATACATTCCGTCAATAAAGAAAAGAACGATTCTCTTATTAAGATATTTTCCGTTCAAAGAGTCTTTAATGGTATTGGATGTTATATTTCAAAAAACAAATTAGGTGAAATTTCAAAAAATGAACTTGTCAAAACAATACATCCCCTCGGCAGATTCGAACTCCATTTATCTACGAGCCTACCAAGTTTAGGTATACCCACAATCTGGAATGATTATCTCGCAACAGGTAAAAATATAAGAGTTGCTGTAATAGATACCGGGGTAGATTATATCCATCCAGATTTAGGTGGTTCTGGAAGCCAAGAGGAATATAATAAAAACAATCCAACAATCATTGAGGAAGAGGTCAACTATCCAAATGCAAAAATTATAGGGGGGTATGATTTTGTAGGAGAAGATTACAACCCAGATATTCCTGATAAACGAGTTCCTAATCCTGACCCTGACCCTTTTGACCAATTAGGACATGGAACACACGTAGCAGGTATTATTGGTGGGTACGGTGTATTAAATGACGGCAGTAGATATAATGGGAGTTACGACTCTTCTACTCTTAATAATTCTTTCAGTGTTCCGCCTGGAGTTGCACCTGAAATTCAAATTTACGCTCTTAAAATCTTTTCTACGAGTCCAAAATCAGAGATTCTTATTCCAGCAATTGAGTGGGCAATAGATCCCAATCAGGATGGAGACTTTGAAGACAGAGTAGATATTATAAACCTCTCATTAGGAGAGGACTTTGGTTTCTCAGACACACCGGAGTGTATAGCCTGTGAAAATGCATTCGAATTAGGTACTCTCGTTATTGCTTCTGCGGGGAATAGAGGCGATAGTTTTTATGCTATTGCGATGCCTGCTAGTGCATCATCGGTTATAGGAGTCGGCGCATACGAAGACCCTGACCCTAATATCCCCTCAAACACTCCGTATAGAATGGCTTACTTTTCATCAAGAGGACCATCTATATCTTCCTCAAATAACCTCATACTAAAGCCGGATATATCCGCACCAGGAATATGGATTCTATCCGCAAATCTCGGGGCCTCCCCATTAGAAAAAATATCCTCTGGAACATCTATGTCTGCACCGCATATATCTGGGATAGTGGGGTTAATGAAAGAAGTCTCACCTGAACTTTCACCATCCGAGTTAAAGGCCATATTAATTAACAATGCTATATATCACACTGTGCTAATAAAAGGAGATGTAACCTATTCAGCAGGACCTACCATAAGCGGGGGTGGAAGATTAGATTTAGCCAATAATATAAACTTGGGAATAATTGCTTTCAATGCGGATAAGCCTGAGGAAGTATCGTTAACCTTTGACCTCGCTGAAATAACAGAAGATACTCAAGTCACCAAAAGGCTAAGAGTAAAAAACCTAACAAATGTGCCACAAAATTTTCACATCCAAACCATACCCTATGTTGAGCCAACAGGTGTTACTATAACCCCGATGGAATTCGAAGTAGGTCCCATTCCTCAAAATCAGTATATAGACATTCCAATAACAATTAGTGCCATCTACTCACAAATCTCCAATTTTAATGACCCATCAATATATGTAAGAAGTTCTGAACCTAAACGAGCATGGGTAAGCGAATTTTATGGAAAGATATTCATACAAAATGTAAGCAATGAGATATTTCTCTCAGTCCCTTTCTATGCTCAGGTAAAACCCGCATCAAAATTAGAACTCACTCCCAAAGAAATAAATTTGGTTGAGAACAATACATTAACTCTTAAAATGTCAGGTATTCACCTGAATACAGGGACTGAGTATCCAGTTGACTTACTTTCCTTCTACGGCATATTCGAAGTGATTGATGTAAGCGAGAAAGTGGCAAATTTACCTAACTACCTCTCCTGTGGTGATATAAACTATGTAGCGGTCGCAGACGATTACGATTATTTACAGAACGGAACACCATTAGAAGAGGCCTACATATACTTTCTTATCTCAACTTATTCTCCGTGGAGTACGCTTAATACAATTAAGTTTAAGATATACATCGATACTGATGAAAACGAAGATACAAATTTCGTTATATCAAATTCATATACTTATGAATCTCAGCCCCCTCCCCCCTCTTCAGCTGTGTTTGTATCTATGTTAGAAAACAATCAGACTTTAGAAAGAAAAATATTGTATCCGTTATACGGGTATTCAGCAGACCAGTATGATATGAATGTTTTTAGAAATAATACCATCATCATCCCGATTAAAGCCTCCGACATCCAACTTAATGAGGCAAATAGCAACTTCAAATTCTATTGCGAAACTATTCTCGTAAAAGACATACCTATTCTTATAGACCAGGCTCCATCCCAAACTTCGGGCGAAACTAAAAAGAAATATTTCTACGATATAAAAAGTAAATCCTTCCGAATCACATCACCCGAAAAAAGTAAAACCATCGAACCCACAATTAATCTAAATGAAATATCAATATACATTAACCCAGAAACCTACTCAAATCTTAACAGAAAAGGTTTATTATGCTACTTCTCTCATAACCCATTAGCAGATAGAATACAATTTATCCCCGTAATTCTTAATCAACCAGAGGGAGAGCAAATAGAAGGCAACGAAGAGGGTGAGAACTATGAAGGAGAAATTCTCGAAGGTGAAGGAATATCAGAAGGCGAAAGCGAAGAAGTAGAAGAAGGAGAATCGCCCACAGAGGGAGATGGATGTATTGAAGGCATAATCGAAGGAGAAGAAGGAGAGGTTCTCCCAGGAGGAGAAGGTAGTCCCGAGGGTGCCAGTGAAGAGGAAAACCAGGAAAATATCGAGGGAGAAGGTGAATATCCAATAACCATATCTCCACCCAAGAATTTAAATGCTTCCAACGGGATGTATGAGGATTTTATACTTTTGCTCTGGGAACCACCTGACAATTGCTTATATTGTGAGTATGAAATTTTTAGAGGGAAAACTAATAAGTTAGAAAATGCTGAACATATAGCAGATAGTAAACTCCCATTTTACTTCGACTACATTCCATATCATAAACTGAAGAAAATCTTTCAAGGTTGTATTAATAATAGGCTCGATATTTATTACTATTGGGTTAGAGCAAAACTAAAAATTTCCGAAGACAAATTCATATATTCAGATTTCTCAGAGCCAGACGCAGGATGGCCACAGAAGTAGCACTTCAAAAAGTGAGTGTAGTATACACAATTTTTCCTGTATTTGTGGAAGAATTTCTTAATCAAAATTTATTGAAGTACAAATTTTGTCAAAAATATCCCATTGACCGAAGTACTTCCAGGTCTTCCTTAGAGAGAGAAGAACTTGAAAATTCTTTTCTGAGGGGTACTTTTTTATTCCATTCATTAATTAAAGATAATAGTTTTTTCGCTATTTCAGGTTCACTTTTTGCCAAATTTACTGTTTCAGCCGGGTCTGTCTTAAGATTATACAATTCGTATTTTTTACCATCTACAATTAACTTCCATTCCTCAACTATAACACCCTGCATAATTGGATGAGCCCTTTTCATAAAAAATCTTAATATGGGGATTTTAGGTACAGCCCCGGAATAAGTTTCAACCACTCGAACTCTATTAGTGGGAATCTCATTACCTAAAATGTCAATTCCAATAAAATTATTAGGAATTGGGATGTTTGCTAAACCCAAAAGTGTAGGACCTATGTCTATCCCCCTCACAGGAACATTTGTTCTTCCTGGTTTCACATTGTCCGCCACAATAATAAGGGGAATTTTTAATTCGTTATGATACAACCTCCTTCCATGACCAAAGTAGTTATGTTCGTATAGACTTTCTCCGTGGTCAGCCACAAATACAATTATTGTATTTGGAGGCAGTTTTTTTAGGAGCCTCCCAATATTTTCATCAACAAACCTAACTTCAGAAGCATAATTTCTTCTTACTCTCTCTACTTTTTTTAGACTTCCAAAATCTTGAGCCTGGGGTAGCACATCATAATCTCTTCGGTAAATATACGGAGCGTGCGGGTCACTATAATGTATCCAGGCAAAAAATGGCTTATCTCTTGGAACATCCTCTAATATTTCCAAGGCTCTGTCAGTTACATCATTTGCTAATCTCTCTGAGGCGAATAGCCCCCACCTCTTAGAGTGAAAATCGTCATCATACTTATCGAAACCTTTCGAAAGTCCACTTATCCTCGATTTCAATGTCCAGTTACTCTGAACGCAAAATGTAAAATATCCATTCTCCTTAAATATTTCGGGAATAGTCTTAGTCCTTTTATTTATACCAAGTCCATTTCTTACAACCCCCAAACTTCTTGGATAATTAGAGGTAAGCATAGCAGAAAATGAAGGGCATGTTAGAGGAACCTCAGCAATACAATTATCAAAAACTAATCCCCTCTCCGCCAAGGAATCAATATTAGGAGATGTAGGATATGGAAAACCATAACATCCTAAGAAATCTGCCCTCAAAGTATCCACAGTAAGATAAAGAACATTATTAGGAGTACTATTTTGCGAGAATATATGAGTTAATAAAATAACTAATACCAAATTCATATTTGTTACTTTATCTCAATCGCTAATGTCTCTTTCAGAACTTCAATCTCTCCACTTTTAGTTCTAACAAAAACAGGTTCTCCATCTTTACGATAAGCAGTGATCTCTAAATTAAATTTACCTTTCGGTGCTTCATCGGGTACTTCTACCGCCACACACCAAACCCCATCATTAGCCTTTTTATCAGGCTCCATCCCATTATCATTCAGCCTTATTTTTGCGCGCGGATCTTCTTTTACGGTACACTCCACCTTCCTTACAATATGATGCCTATCCTTCACTACTGCTTCAATCAATACTTTGTCTCCCGGCTTAATTTCACTTGGGACAATACTTGCTTTTAAGATTTGAGGCTGACCTGCTATAGTTCTACAAGAGAGTAGAATTACAGCAAACAACATCAATATCAACAAAAGGGAACATAACTTTATTAACTTCATACAAAATTCTCCAATATAACTGAATTCAGAATAAACTATTTGATAATATATCCACATTAATTAGACTATCGCAAATACAAATAATTTCTTTTAGTATACAAGAAAACAGGACAGTGCAAAGATGAAAAATTACCTTATCGATATGGATGGGGTTCTGGTAAAAGGCCGAGTTCCCATACCAGGCGCAAATGAATTTATTGAAAAACTAAAAGAGACTAACAGAAAATTTTTAGTTTTGACTAACAATCCCAAGTACACACCTATGGACCTGTCACACAGACTAAAAATAATTGGATTAAATGTACCATCCGAAAATATCTTTACCTCTGCTATGGCAGTAGGGATGTTTCTAAAAATGCAAAAACCTAAAGGAACAGCATTCGTATTAGGAGAAAGTGGATTAATATCTGCTGTACACGATGCTGGCTATATAATTACGGAATACAACCCTGATTACGTAATACTTGGTGAAACATCTAATTATAACTTTGAACAAATTACATTAGCCATAAGACTAATAAGAAGTGGAGCAAAATTTATCGCAACCAACCCCGACCCATTAGGGCCTACTGAATCCGGCATAGTACCCGCGTGCGGTGCAATGGCAGCATTGATCGAAAAGGCTACAGGAATGAGCCCTTTCTTCATAGGAAAACCTAATCCCTTTATGATGAGAAGCGCTATGAATTACCTTGGAGTACATTCAGAAGATACTGTTATAGTAGGAGATAGGATGGACACAGATATAGTGGCAGGCGTACAAACAGGTGTTGAAACCATATTAGTGCTTAGTGGTGTTACAAAGATTGAAGATATAGACAAATACCCTTATAGACCCACTAAAATACTCAATTCAATAAGCGACTTGATATCTATGATAGAATGAAAACTGTTTAATTTTAGGTTATAATTTTAATGGAGAAAAATAGGTATTAAAATGGAACATATAAGATTAGGTTACTTATTGATAATGACTTGTATTATTCTGGGAATAGCAACTGCTACTATTCCCCCTCTTTTCTTCCCGAAGTGTAAAGGTTGTGGCACCAGAAATCTTATTGGCAAAAACAAATGTAAAAAATGTGGATACGACTTAACAGAAAACTTCGTTTCAATGATGAATCACAAAGAAAACAACTAAGGGTTAGAAAATGAGTAAGTGTCCTTACTGTGATAAGCCTATATCACCTAATTTACAACAATGCCCTCATTGTGGAGCACCCCTCAAAGCCACATCCATTAGTACTGAAAGAAGTCCTCAAGAAACTTTTTGTCCAAATTGTAAATCCCCAGTAGACAAAGGGGATATAATCTGTATTTATTGTGGTACCAATTTGCTTACAGGTACAAAATTAGAGGTCCAGCAAACTCCTAAAAAAAGATTTTCTATTTCACTTGAGTGGAAAAAATATTTGCTTTTAGGAGGTATCGTAATCCTTTTTCTGATTGTCCTTGGCGCAAGCATAGTATACCTCTCGTACGACCCGATAAAAACTGCTGTAAACTTAAGTAGAACCAATATTCTTGGTGCAATAGATATACTTCAAAAATATGTACAAAAAAATCCTAAAAACATCAGGGCTTGCCTCATCTTGGGAAAACTTTACCTTCAGAATGACCAATACGATGAAGCTTTAGAACAGTTTGAAAAGGTAACTGAACTCGACACTAAAAATCCAGAGGCCGTTTGGCTTCTACTTTACACATCTTCTATGAAGTTTCCTAATAATACAGAAATGCAGATGAAATATCTAAAAAAGGTAGCGGAACTTTACCCTGAAAGAAATGATATAGCATTGTTAATAGCCTTAGGTGAAAACAAAATGACTCGATTAGAAAAAAATGCAGAACTATTTGAGAATCTTAAAAAACTTCAAATCCCAATAGATGGAATAATAAGTGGATATATAATAACCGGTTTACAAAAAGATGCGGAGGATTTGATAAAGAATTATTCCGGGGCTGTATCTCCTGTAATATCATCTCTCATAACATACGCAAATCAAGGTAAAGAAAAGGAAATTGAATTTTTAAACAGCCTCGACCTATCAAACTTAAATCTATCCGCAATTGAATGGGGTTATCTTGCGTGCAAATTCTTATCAATAGGTGACAACATTAAAGCACTTCAATGTGCGCAAAAGTCTAAAAACCTTTCACCCAAAGGCTTGCCCGCTGTAGATTATTTATATGCATTAAGTTTAATTAACTCCGGCACCACAACTGATGCATTGATAGAATTAGATAGAATAAGAAATACCGAAAGCCCATACTCAATCTCCGCCACACTTGACCTTGCGGAGATATATCTTTCACAAGAAAACCTCACTAAAGCAGAAGAATTGATTCAGTCTGCAAGAAATAAGGGTGACCAATCTCCCAGAAGTTACTTAATTGAAGGAAGAGTTGCACTACTAAACAACGACTTAGGTAAAGCACAGCAATGTTTTACTACTGCAATTCAGAAAGACCCTAATTATGCACCCGCGTATCTTGAGAATGGACTACTCTACATAAGAAAAGGGGTTCTCAACGAGGGATTAAGTAATCTAAAAAATTATGTAAAAATAGTTAAAGCAACCTTACCAAAATACTCAGTTGCCGAAATAGAGGTATTAATTGAACAAATAGAGCAAACTTTAGTAAACCCAAATCCAGCTCAACATCAATCACAGGAGCAGGTATGAAAAGCAATAGTAAAAAAAAGAAAATAGTTTCAATATCACTCCTATTAATATTAATCTCAGTAAGAATGTACGCTTGGGGACCTACCGCTCAGATATCGATAGTGAATAACGCCTTACATCTAATTGACAAGGAGTTAAACACAAATCTAAAAAAATTAGAAAATGAAATCCGTAATGGCGCAGGTGTTACTGATGAAACTCTTTACGAGTTAATACCATTAGCACAATCTAATCCTATACAAGCGGTTGAATCGGAAATAAATCTTCTCACCTATACCAAAATAAAAAAGATAGATGCATACTTCGCATTTAGATTGGGCGTACTCGGAAAGTTAGTAGCACAAATGACCTCTCCTCTACAAAATGCGGATAGAACCATTCAAACATTATACAATATGGATGTAGAAACTAAGATTGATAAAGTTAATCTAAAAATCAAACCTCGCGAAAGAGTAAATCCGTCAACTTATTTCCCACTTTTGTTTAGACAGATTTCCTCAAGAGACGCTATTTTTCAACAAGAATACAAAAGTAACATAGGCTTTTCTGGTACAGCCTCTACTACACTTCCTGAATGTGTAAGTATATCGGTAAACGCAGTAGCAGATACATGGTACACTATTCTCTCCCCTGCTAATGTAATTCCCTCCGTGCCGGAACACTCTCTTAGAGACTATGCTATTCAGGGATGTGCATTCTTCGCAAAAAGAGGGAAAGTAGAAGAAACAAGAAATAGTTTGAACAAATTTAGTGACCTAATAACCTTCACTGACGAAATGAGTATCAAAGCAGGTGATATTTTGATGACCTATGGAATGGAAGAACTTGCAATCGAACAGTACAAAAACGCAATTGCACTTAACCCCAATAGGAGAGATATTGCTAAGAGAATAGCAGATTATTATGTGCGAAAATCTGAAGAACTACTGAAGCAGAAAAAACTTGAAGAAGCATTAGAATTAGCTGAAAATGGAGTTTCAGCAGACCCTCTTCACCCAGACGCTGAAAGACTCAGATTAGATATCAAAAAGAAAATTGATGAAAGAAATGCAAGATATGAACAGACTAAAGAGGCTTTAGAAAGAGCAGAAAAACTCCAAACATTGTCTGAACAGGAAGCAATCTCAGGTAGAATTGCGGAAGCAATAGTATTATTAAGAGAAGCATTGGCAGTTTACAATGAAATATCTGAAGAATTTCCCTTTGAAAACCAACAAAAGATGAGAGGAATCAGAAAAGTTAATGCAAGGATTCAAGAACTAAAAGGGCAACTTTTAGACACTGCAAAAAATTTTTCAGGCAAATATCCTAATTTTGACCTCGCTACCTCTGTAGAAAAAATAAATAAGGACCTAAC
>CAZZMK010000355.1:0-4303 GCA_964655185.1 uncultured Nitrospirales bacterium
AACCTTGCGACTTTGATGGCTTTGAAGGGGGATAAAGATTCTGCTTTGAAGTGGTTGAAGGAGGCACTGAAATATAAACCTGAACTAAGGAAAGAAGCAAAGGAAGATAATGATTTTAGTATTTTAAGAGATGACCCAAGATTTCAAGAACTTATATACAATAGGGTTAAGGAAGAGATAGATACAACTTTGTCTGAAGATTAGGTAAGTTTTTTATTGCTCTGGTTTTTGGATAAATCCTGAATCAGTTTTTTTAGTAAGCGAAGGATTTTGTTTAATAAATTTTTGAGTGTATTTTTTTCGTCTGTAGATTTATAAGACTGTTTTTTAGTTGTATTTGCTGTAGATGAAGATGAAATAGTTGGCATATCTTTTGAGGAAAGCGATAAGAAGTATATTCTAATAAGTTTATCTTCAGGGATTTGGGGGAAATCTTCTAATTTCTTTTCAATATATTGGTGGTCTGCGAGAATCTTAAGGCAGTTGTCGCAGTTTTTTAGGTGGTTTTCGACGTCTATTGTGTGGAGGATATTTAGTTCGTTGTCTAAATAAGGTGAGAGGTGTTGATATGTGAGTGAGCATAGTAATGTTCTTTGGTTGAATGGTAAGATATTTTTTGTTGACAGACTAAGACGAATTTGTTCTCTTGCTTCTGTTAGTAGTGTGCTTATTTCTGCTCTGTGTAGGTTAAGTACACTTTCCAATTCTCTATATGTAAGTTTGTTTCTGATCTTTAAGATGTATGCAAATCTTTTTTCGAAAGAGAGAGTATGTAAAATGTGGAGGTAGGGGTTTATAGATAACATTGGAGAAATTACTTTGGAATTAGTATTAAGACTATTTTGAAGGTTTACTTCGCAAAGGACTTGGTAGGCAGAGGTAAATATGGCAGGTTTGGCTTTGTAGGCTTCTGGAGAATTAATTTTGAGGCAACTTTTCTCTATTATTTTAGAGAGCAGGTCACCTAATTTTTTCTCATCAGTAATACCTTCGTAGTTTAGTAGTATGTAAAGTGTGTCGCCATAATTTTTTAACAATGAAATAGCAAATTCTTCACAGTTGATATTATTTGGTACTTCTAATATATTTCCCCCGTGTTGTGAAGATTTTAATTTGCTATTCATTTTTTATAAGCCTTTTCTATTATGATATTTTACTAAAGTGATAGAGAGATTAGAAAGTAAGGTTATGAAAAAGGAACTTAATGATTTTATTGAAAAGTTTTTAGATCCTCCTAAGGAGTACACATTAATTCCTTTCTGGTTTTTAAATGACGAACTTAGTGAGGAAAAGATTTACAAATATTTGAGGGATTTTTTAGACCACGGAGTATATGGTGTAATTCCGCATGCGCGGATTGGGTTGCCAAAGTCAATAGGATTTATGTCGGAAAAATGGCTTTATTATGTGAGATTAATTGTGGATTTCGCTCATAAGAATGGGATGATAGTAATTCTCTACGACGAGGGGATGTATCCTTCTGGGTCGTGCTCGGGAAAAGTAGTTGAGAGAAATCCTTTGTATTCAGCACGCGCTATTGTGAGGCGAGAAAGGGGAAAGAGTAAGTTAGAGAATAATGAAGAATTGATTTATGAAGATGCAAAATACGAATATATTCATACTCGGTCCAAAGGGGTAATAAGGGGAATTCACTTTGGTGAAGATGATAATGAACCTGGGGCTCCACCTGCGGGAGATATTCTTAACCCGGAAGCGGTTGAGAGTTTTCTTGAATTAGTTCTGGATGTTTATTATAGGGAATTGGGAGAGTATTTCGGGAAAACTATAATAGGGATTTTTACTGATGAACCAAATCCGTTAGGAAGAAAGCCGATTAAAGATGCTCATCCTTGGACCTGGGGAATGCTTGAATATGCCAATAAACTTTTAGGGTATGATTTTCGAAGTGCTTTACCCTACCTATGGGAGAGGGATAGTGAAATAAGCAATAGAATAAGAAGAGATTTTGAAAAAGTTGTTCAGAAAAGATTAGAAGATTCATTTTATAAACCTTACATGGAGAGATGCGAGAAGTACGGAATATGTTTAACGGGGCACCCTAAAGGTCCTATGGATTTGAGTGTTTTAAAGTATTTTCATATTCCGGGGCAAGATATTGTATGGCGATGGGTAGAGCCGTATAAGCCTAATAGTATAGAAGGTCCTGAGTCTACAGGTCCTAAATGTAGTGTATCTGCTAAAGTACACTTTGGAAGGAAAAGAAATTCGAATGAATGCTTTGGTGCATACGGCTGGGAACTAACCTACGATGAGATGGAATGGTTAACTGGGTGGTTGTTGGTTAG
Source organism: uncultured Nitrospirales bacterium (assembly GCA_964655185.1). Lineage (GTDB taxonomy): Bacteria > Hydrogenedentota > Hydrogenedentia > Hydrogenedentales > Hydrogenedentaceae > Hydrogenedens. The sequence goes on from CAZZMK010000355.1 coordinate 2,307, forward strand.
AGGTGTGGATATGTTAGTACCGCACGCTTTTTATTATTCTATTGAGGGACCGAGGAAAGATGAGAGGCCTCCTGATGTTGGACCACACAATATCTGGTGGAATAATTATAAACTATATGCAGATAAGTGTCGGCGTATTTGCTGGATAAATGGGGAGGGCACGCCAGTGGTGAGTGTGGCTATACTGACGGATGGGTATAGTTTGCCTTGGGAAGTAGCGAAAATTTTGTTTGAGAATCAGATTGATTTTCTTTATCTCGATTTTGAAACATTGACTGAAAAAGGGGAAATTAGAGAGGGTAAAGTTAAAGTAGGGGAGCAGTTGTATTCTCTTATAGTGTGTGATGGTATTGATAAATTGCCATCTGGGATTTTAAATAAGTTGAGTGAGGTCATAGAGAAGGGTAGATGTATATTCTATGGTAAAGAAGTTTCTGGGGTGAAAATAGGTTTCTTCGATAGGGAGAAGTTTATTTCCTATGTTAGGGGTATTGTAGAACTAGATGTGATTGTAGTGCCGTGGTATAGTGGGTTAAGGTATCGGCATGTGAGGTATGAGAAGTTGGATATTTATATCTTTTTTAATGAGGGTAAGCAGAGTGTAGAGGGGGAGATTGACGTCAAGGCAAAAGGGGATTACTTATGGCTTGACCCTAATACAGGGAAAGTGAAACCAAAGGGAAAAAGTAGGTTTCTAAGACTATTACCTGGTGAGATGGAGGTTTTATTGGTAGGTGACAAGGTTTAGGAGGTACAGTGTTTAATCTTTCGATATTAGACTGGTCGGCAATAATTATATATTTTATTGTAATTACATTAGTGGGGGTGCTCTTTTCGAAGAATATAAAGAATATGCATGATTTTTTTATGGGGGGAAATCGGTTTGGCAAGATAACTATGATATTCTTTGCTTTTGGTGCGGGAACAAGTGGTAACGATGCTGTAGGGGTATCATCAAAGGTTTATACAAGTGGTATTTCTGGGATATGGTATCAGTGGCTTTGGCTTTTTTGTACTCCGTTTTATTGGCTTATACCTCCTATAATGCGGAGGATGAGAATATTAACTACTGCTGATTATTTTGAAGCGAGGTTTAGCCTGAGTGTAGGGGCTTTATATGCGGTAGTTGGGGTATTGCAACTTACAGTTAATATCGGGGTTATTTTAGTAGGGTCGAGTGCGACAATAGAGGCTATTACTGGTGGAGCAATTCCTCGTTCTGTATCTATTTTATTAATGAGTTTTTGCTTCGTATTATATGGGGTGGCGGGAGGACTCGGGGCGGCGATAATTACTGATTTTATTCAAGGGATTTTAACAGTTATGTTTTCTTTTGTGCTGTTACCTCTTGGACTATCAGTAGTGGGGGGTATTTCAGGATTACGAGATAAGATAGCCGACCCATCAATGTTAAATCTTGTTGCACCTGGTGAGATAAATCTGTTTTATGTGATTATGCTTTGTTTTAATGCTTTGGTAGGGGTTGTTACTCAACCACATATATTGGGTAACTGTTCTGCGGGGAGAACAGAAGTTGATGGTAGATTTGGGTTGACGGGAGGAAATCTCTTAAAGCGGTTTTGTACTGTGGCGTGGGCTATTACTGGGCTTTGTGCTGTTATTATTTATCCGGGATTGAAGAGAGGCGAGGCTGATATGGTGTTTGGGATGATGGCTCGAGATTTTTTACCAGGTGTGGCTCCAGGTTTATTGGGTTTGTTTGTGTCAGCCTTAATAGCCTCTGTGATGTCGTCTTGTGATGCGTTTATGGTTTCATCCTCTGCGTTATTCACTCAGAATATATATAAAAGGTATTGGGTTAAAGATAGGGATGAGTTGCATTACATAAAGGTGGGGAGGATAGTTGCGGTGGTTATAGTTATATGTGGGATAGTATTTGCTTTTCATATACCTAATGTCCCGAGGGGGCTTGAAATTTTCTTTGCAATGCAGGCAATGATGGGACCTATATTCTGGTTAGGGGTAATTTGGCGGAT
>CAZZMK010000356.1:0-3085 GCA_964655185.1 uncultured Nitrospirales bacterium
GTTCCTATTATGAGGCGGACTTCTTTTATTTCTTTTTTTACTTTTTTGAATGCTTTAAAAAGGAGGGGAAGGTTTTGGTAGTTGTCGAGATTTCCTGTGTACAAGATAGCAGGTACTTGGTCTTTGTTTACTTTTGATATGGGGAAATTAGACACATCAATAGGTGGTGGTATTACCTTTACTTTTGACTTTTTGCAACCCCTTAAAATTAAATGCCCAGCAAGTTTTTCGTGTGGGACAACTATGTAATCAGCCTTTTGAGGAAGGGTCTCATCGAGTAATTTACCGAGTATTTGAATAGTGCTTTTGAATCTGTTGAAGTAGTAGGGGAGTTCATCACTCATTGCATTGTGAGCGTGATAAATTATGGGTCTAAATCCGGACAATAGTGCGATTAGCAATCCTTCGTAATTGTGTGCAAATAAGACCTGTATATTATGAGTTTTGCATACTTCTCGCACGGTGTTAGCCATAATCAAGTCTAAAATTAACTTTTTGAAGGATGGACCGGATGTGGTACTTCGATAATTTACCGGGTTTGAAGAGCGGTGGATGTAAATTTCTGCGGTGGTAGGTCCAGTTCCGTATCCGTATACAATCAAATGTACCTCATTTCCCACCTTTTTAAGTGCGAGAGCATTTTCTTTTATAAATACCTGTGAACCTTGCGGAACGGGATATGGGCATCCTGCGACAAGTCCTAATCTTAAATTCATTGCCAGTATCCTAATTCTTTCATCTGTTGTATTAGTAACCACTCTTCGTACGGAGAGAGTTCTTCCTCTTCGCGTATTAGGTTTTGGTAATCATTATCAATGGTAATAGTTCCAATTAAGGGTTTTCCATCAAGAGGTGGGGCTGGAATTTCAAGTACACTTGCAATAGTTGGTGCAATGTCCATAATACTTGCCTCTATAGCATTAATCTTTTCTGATATGCAAAGTATTCCTTTTTGTTGGTGTTGACCATTTAAGCCTTTGCCCCTTGTGCCGTAAAAGTTATCCGGAGATATTTCTTCAACCACATCTCCACCCCTTGCCCTTGTAAAAGATGCTCTTGAATTACCTTCACCTGTGAGTTCAAGAATAATGTCAGGTGCTATGTCTGAGTATGGTCCTGAATATATTTCTTCTCTGAAATATGCATTTTTTATATATGGTATAGCAGTTAGTTCTTTACAAAGATGGTGTGCGAATTCGTAATAATCTTCTTCGGGTACTATTCCCATAGGTTCCCTACCTTTCAGATTAATCCTGACTGAAGGGAAGTAGTCAAGTTCTTCTGAATAAGCTACAGTTCTGTTCCAATCTATTCCGCTGAATCTAATTTTACTCTCTAATTTTTCTGCAAAATCCTTGAAAATGTAAAAGAATTTACTTATTTGGGCAGGGGATAAAGAACCTAATAATATTTCTCTCAATTTTACTGAAATATTAGTGGTTTGTGAATAGCGGAGATAACCCTTTTGAGAGAGCCAATTATTTATGTGAATTGCTACTTTATCAGCAGGTTGAAATCCGTGGTCCGACACTACCATAAGTAAAGCATCTTCTTTTTCTGTTTTTTTTATGATATTTGCAAGGATATTGTCCAGTTTTTTGTATATAAGAGGAATAACTTCATTATACTTGCTTTCAACATATCGGGGAGAAGATTTATCCCAGAACATCCAGTAATGATGACTTACTGTATCTGATTCATTAAATACTGTTATGAACAGGTCCCAGTCTTCACTTTCTAATAATTGGAGCACAATTTCTTCTTTCTTATCTAATCTTTCCAACAATTTTTTTTCTGTGTTGTCGTACCAATGGCTTCCCTTCTTTGATTCGTTTATGTCTCCATAAGACCAATTTTTAACTAATTTAAAGTATTCCTCGGGGTAAACTCTATTGGGTGTCATCTTTCCAGAAAGTGGCGAGTCAAAACCTGATACCATAATGCCGTCTATTTTTTCTGGAGGATACGTGCCAGGAACACCTATAACTATACTTCTACGGTCGTGTTTGGTGAGCCAATTCCAGATAGCGGGAAATTTACGGAAGGTACTGTTGGTAAATCTTAGTGAATAGGTTCCTTTGACCATGTGGGCAAAATCAAAGTACCCATGTTTTCCTGGGTTTACGCCTGTGAAGCAAGAAGTCCATGCGGGAATTGTTGCAGGTGGTAATGTAGAGACTAAATCTAAGTAGGAACCCGACTGGATTAGTTTTTTTAATGCAGGGAGATACCCTTTTGTTATTCCCTCGTCTACAACCTGTTTGGTAGCACCATCCCACCCGATAACTATTACTTTTTTGCTCATAGGCCTAATAGGCTCAACGTGTTTGCTAATAAGTGAAGAAAAAGATTTTATATAGTTTTAGTAGAACCTTAAAATTAAAGGTGCAAGTACCCAAGCCCACCCACCTATACCTATGCTTGCGACAATGCCAAGAAAAGCAAGCCAAATAATGAAATGATTTAATATCATCAAAGCAAATGAACTACTGAAACTCATATCTCTTTTTACCGCCAACCACCACGCTCCGAGAATCCAGCCTATTACAGGGAAGATATTTAAGATTGTTAGAAGTAAAATATCAGCAAGCCAATTTAATACAGAAGATACAGGAGTATCACCAAAGGGTTGCTCTCTTAATGCTTGGATTGAAGACCAATAGAGTGCCTGTATAAAAAGAGGCCAGAGGATAGAAATTAAAATTACATTACCGAGACTCACTGAAATCCAGTCCTTGTTGATACTGGTCATTAGTCCCCACCAACCTAAAACGGGCATTACTACAGTAAGCATAAATGTAAGTGCCCATAAAATTTTTTTCGTGTAAATCCAAACGATAGAGGGAGGCTTAGGTTTTTCTTTCTCCTCTGATAAATCTTGGGGGATGTTTCGGGCTTCTTCTGCCCATTGCATTATTTTTTCTTTTAAGGCTTTTGCCTTTTCATCTTTGTATTTTGCTATTAGTTCGTCACATAACAGCATTGCATCGGCCACATGGCCTAGTTTTGCAAGGCACATTGCTCTGCCGTATGCGACTCTTTTCTCTCCTGGATTTTCTTGCTCTAACTCATTTAAAAGTTTGAG
>CAZZMK010000357.1:0-7712 GCA_964655185.1 uncultured Nitrospirales bacterium
GTCTACGGGGCAGTGAAACAAAATAACGGATTCATTACCGTTAAATCAGAGATAAACAAAGGTACTACATTTGAAATCTATCTTCCAAGAGTTCTTTCAACATCCTCAGAAACAATTAAACCGAAAGAAGAAATACTGGAAACAACCGAACTAATTGGATTTCTTCCATCAGAGATTCAAAGAAATAAAGTATTGATTGTAGACGACGAGAAAAGTATAACTGAAGTCATCGAAGACGTGGTTGAAAAAATAGGCTTAGGCTCTGTATCGGCAAACAAGCCATCAGATGCTCTTAAAATTCTCGAAAAAGAAAAGGACACTATTAAACTTGCCATAATCGATGTCGTATTACCAGAAATGAGTGGAACCACATTAGCAGAAAAATTTTATGAAATCTGTCCCGATATTAAGATACTGCTTATCTCAGGCTACGCCGATGAAGTCATGGCATATTCAGAAAAATACCAGAAAAAGTTTGAAATCATCCGCAAACCATTCTCCATCTTCGACCTAACTCAAAAAATATCGCGGTTAATTAAGGAATAAATTTCTATCCTACTCTATACACAAAAGTATTTACCCCACCCAAAATTTATGATAACCCAGGAACACATAACTTGAAATCTGTTTGACTATTTTACTATAATTTCAATTAGTAAAACAAGGATGATTTAATATGAGTACTAAAATCCCCAAAAAATACTTACTTCAGGCTCAAATCTTAAAAGCACTTGCTCATCCAACAAGGCTCTACATCATATCTGAACTACTTCAGGAAGAAAAATGCGTATGCGAAATTCAAAATTTCATCGGTGATGATTTCTCCACAATTTCAAAACATTTGTCTGTCTTGCGACAAGCAGGCATATTGGAGTTTCGAAAAGAAGGTTTAAAAGTTTATTACAAACTCAATATACCCTGTCTGCCCAATTTCCTGAACTGCTTAGAAAACATACTCCTTGAAACGACAAAATCACAGTTAGAAGCAATCCAAGAAACATCCACACCTAAAAAGTAAAAGTTCTATCCCAAATCATTTTTCGGAGAGTTGTGCAATGAATATAAATAAAGAACTAAAAATCCTCGCTATTATAGTAATCGTCTTCCTCTCTTGCTATTTACTCCCAGTAGGTACTCCTCGCTTTGATAATGCGGTGATGGAGTCATTGCACCTTGTAAAGTGGTACGCTCGTGAACATGTCCTCTTATGCCTCGTCCCTGCTTTCTTCATTGCAGGTGCTATTGGAGTCTTTGTTAGTCAAAACTCAGTATTGAAATACTTAGGAGCAGATGCAAATAAAATCCTCGCTTACGGAGTTGCCTCCGTTTCAGGCACAATTCTCGCAGTTTGTTCCTGCACCGTTTTGCCTCTCTTCAGTGGAATTTACAAAATGGGAGCAGGATTAGGACCTGCTACCGCTTTCTTATACTCAGGACCGGCTATAAATGTCCTCGCAATAATATTGACTGCAAGGATACTTGGACTCGAGTTAGGCATCGCAAGAGCAGTTGGTGCAATATTCTTCAGTATAGCAATCGGACTTCTAATGCACCTATTCTTTTATAAAGAAGAAAAGCAAAGGCTAAAAAGATTCGCTTCAATACCTACAGATTCACCTAAACGACCTCTATGGAAAACTGCTGTCTTCTTTGCTCTAATGATAGCAATACTTGTATTTGCTAACTGGGGAAAGCCTGCTGAAACTCAAGGATTTTGGTTTTTAATCTATCAAAACAAGTGGTTATTAACTGCAATAGCAGGTACATTATTCGGAATAGTTTTGTCGCTATGGTACGAAGTGCAATGGTGGAAAACAATTATCTCAATAGCAGTTTGCAGTATAACATCTCTAATATTCCCTAATGAACCAGTAATACCTTTTACAGTAGGCTCAATTGCATTGGCTATTATTGCCTATACAGGAACCGACGAAACTAAAGAATGGGCTAACGCCACATGGACATTTGCAAAACAAATCCTCCCTCTATTACTTGGAGGTGTGCTCGTAGCAGGCTTCCTTTTAGGCAGACCCGGAAACGAAGGGATAATTCCAAGTATTTGGGTACAAAAGGCAGTAGGTGGTAATTCAATTACCGCTAACTTCCTTGCCTCAATTGTAGGAGCATTTATGTACTTTGCTACCCTAACCGAAGTTCCCATCCTACAAGGACTCCTCGGCTCAGGTATGGGAAAAGGACCCGCTTTAGCCCTCTTATTATCTGGACCCGCACTCTCCCTACCAAGCATGATTGTGATTTACTCCATACTCGGCTTCAAAAAAACTTCCATCTATGTCATACTCGTGATAGTTATGTCTACTACCGCAGGCGTTATATATGGCACCTTCTTATAATTAATCAATTGCTGAGTATCCCACTCTTTGTATCCACACTACCAACCTATTAAAAAATGAAACCGTACTTCTTCCTTTATAGTCTTAATATTAAAATACTAAAGATAAGATAAACTTGCGAAGTAAAGGAAAATAATTATGAGAAAAAATGGATTTACTCTTATAGAACTTCTTGTAGTCATTGCAATTATTGCTATTCTCGCTGCAATCCTTTTACCCGCACTTGCTCGCGCCCGCGAAGCAGCACGCCGCGCTTCCTGCCAGAACAACCTCAAACAATGGGGACTGATATACAAAATGTATGCTAACGAAGCCCCCGGGGGTAAATTCCCACCTATGCAGTTCGAGGCATACTCTTATAGAAAAGCAGTTATTGCGTTAGGACCTATGGTTAGGTGTATATATCCTGAATATTTGACTGACCCTGCAATTATTCTATGTCCCTCCGACCCGGAGAACACAATGCAAAGTTTGATTGACCCGCAAACAGGTAAATTCAATCTTATGGAGAATAGAGACGCAATAGACTTAAGTTATGTATATAGTGGCTGGGTAATGGATAAGTGCGACGATGATGACCCGCAAGTAGGCATAGGCGATGTTTTGGCGTTATTGCCTCAGATACCTCATGATTTCATTTTAGATAATCCTGATGCCACAGGTCCCCAGCAATTCGTAGCATTATTTATAGCACTCTTTACTAAAGCCATAGGCTATATTCAGGGCGGTTCAGGTGAGGCTTATTTCCTCGCAAAAAGTTTCGAACTTGTGGACAGTGATTGTCAAGTCGTCAATATTTGGGGTACTGAACCACTTGGAAATGGAAATTCCAATACTATTTACAGATTCCGAGAAGGCATAGAAAGATTTCTTATCACTGATATAAACAATCCATCTGCAAGCGCAAAGGCGCAAAGCGAAATATTTGTTATGCACGATACTATCTCCAGTATGGTGAAATACTTTAATCATGTTCCTGGCGGTTGCAATGTGTTGTATATGGATGGGCATGTGGAATTTCTCAGATACCCTGACAAAGCACCTGTATCAAGAGGTAGAGCACTTTTCTTAGGTACACTACTTGACCGCGGTAGACATGATGATTAATCTATTACTCACCTCACCAAAGGAGGAAAGGGCATGAATAGACGAAATTTCTTGAAATATACAATGATAACAAGTTTAGTCATATTACACGGTTGCGGTCCTTCCGAAGAGTATCTTAAAGTAAAATCTGCTTTAGAGCAACATCCAAAAATAGTTCAGCGTGGAGCCAAGATAGGGAAAATAAAATTCCTTCCTCGCGAAAATTCAAAAGACAAAGACATGCGATTTGAAGCAGATTTGCTCGACAACGATGGCAACGTCATAGGTAAGGTAGAAGGATTCCGTGTAGAAGGCTTTGGTACAAGAATATTCCGCGTCAGATTCAACGATGAACCTGAACCCCCACCTCAAGAACGGAGGCGACCCCGTCGGTTCAGGCAAATGCAAAACAGCTCAAATTCAGAACAACCTATACCTCAACAAAGCCAGACAAACTCCAATAATTAACAAAATACATTACTTACTTCACATCCAATTCCAATCCTACAAACTCGTCACTTTCGAGTTGCGGGGCATCAGGATTTGGAATGTGAAAATAAGTTAACACTCCATCAGGGTCTGGAAACTCCGTCAATACAATACCTTCATAATCATACGGAGCGTGTGGATACCAACTCGTTGTTTTCCATCCCTTTACCGTTAACTTCAATCCACCTTCCCTAACTGAATCATCTCTAAATGGACCTTCTACTGTATTAGGGTCTATCGTTATCGCTCTCAACGGTACATTTTTAAGAAATGTATTCTTTTTAGCACTCATACAAAATACCATCGGACCATACATCACCGCACATCTACCTGCCTGTGCCTGAACTCCCTTTATAAACCTCACACGCATATCCAGCAATAACTCCACCACCTCTTCACCTTTCCATTCCCTCCTCACTTCAAACCACGAACCCCTTACTTCTCCACCTGAATCTACCTTCTCACCATTTACCACAACTTCATAACCTTTACACCACAAAGGTATACGTAAAAATATAGAGAACTCTTTCGGTTCCGCATTCTTCACTATTAACTTTACCCCACCCTCACTCGGATACCTCGTATCCTGAGATACAGTTATAGCACTCCCCTTATATTCCAATCCGCATTCAGATTGCGTGTACAAATTCACATATATTCCCCTCTCGCCCACATAGTAAATCATCTGCGGTAACTCCGATATTATCCTCCTAAAATTACACGGACAACAATAACAATCTCGGTCAAAATACACCCGCTCCCCTTCAAACGGTGTGTAATATCTTATCCTTCTTCCATCAGGTGATTGGGCACCAAACAAAGCATTATATATTGCACGCTCCATCAAATCTCCATATCTCGAGTCCCCCGTCCTCTTTAACAAATCTCCCCACCACCTAATTAAATACGCAGTCGCACAAGTCTCTCCTAAATTCGCTATCCCCTCTTGTGTATCGTGCCAACATTCATGTTGTCCACAAGTACCTATAATTACTAACCCACTCCCCTTCAACAAAAAATCCATCACACGCATAGATGGAATTAACAAATCGTCATTCCGCTCAATCTGGTAAAGTCTCTCCTTCTCCATACACCTCTTTATATAAGCATAGGCATGCCCTTCAATTTTGCCCCATCTCCCCTTCACAATTGGCTTATCCCATTTTGGCAATCCCATATAATCCTTCACAAAATTAAGATACTTCTCATCTTTTGTACGTTCATATAAACCTAACATAGCATCTTGAAGTCCTGTTGTTCCCATTTCCCAACAAACATCGCCTGGACCTGGCACCCTATCAGGATACGAACTCATCTTCTCTATTAAATAATCCCCTGCCTTCTTAGCAGAAATTAAGGCTCGCTCATTTCCAAATAGTTCATACTCGCTTAATAGCCCAGAGATTATGTAACTAATCTCGTGAATATCCCATAAATTCCATACTCTACACTCAGGCTTGAAAAAACCTATATAACCATCAGACTCCTGAATATCTATCGTCGTATTAACTATATAATCCTTCTTCTCAACAACTTTAGGGTCTCTTGTATACCTTGCGAACCTAACAAAGGCATCTATTGTCTTACCCAAACCAACATAATTATCGCACGCTTTCTTATCTCTGAACGGATTCAAAAAATCCCTATCTATATCCATTACCATACTATTATTGTATATCGTAATATTTATCCGCCTACCTATTTCTCCCCCTACCTTTACCGAATCAAGCGATACCTTCTGCAATACTTCATCCCCAAAAATATTCATAGCAGTAAGAAAAATACCCAAAACTATTACACACCTAACCATCTAACTTTCTCCTACATCAAAAAAATAATTCCACCTAATTATACTAATACAAGAATCTTCCTAATATAACAATTTCAAAACCAAGCATAAAAAACATAAAAATAAAGGAAAACCAAATATAAAATTTTCTCGCAGGATTAATAGATACTGCAATTCCCTCATCTTTTAGTTTAGACACTAACTCATTCAGTTCAGCAGGTACATTCTTACTAAACATTCTATTTCCTGCAAGCACTAACCCAATTAAAGTTAGGCAATTAAAAAGCCCCAATCCTAACAATCTCAAATTAGATGGTTTTGTTTCTTTATTGTTAAAAACTATATAACCTGCCAAAAGACTTGAAATAGCAGAGAAAAAAGCATAACACAGTATAAATAGAGGCCAGAAATATCGGATAAAGAAAATACTTCTATCTAAGTTTTTCGGCTTGCCTTCCTTAAACCACAAATCACTTTTAATATTACTTGCAAAATCGTTATAACCAGTGTACAAGGTATATACGCAATCGCCATAGTATTCCTTCCCGTAGAAATCAACATATTCAGGAGGGACCTCGTGTTTATTATTAAGATAGTAATAGACAAGCCTTCCACTACCTTCAGAAGAAAATACAACAGGTATAGCAAAATATAACGACACCCCAATTATCTCCTGCCCATACAAACTCGTAAGCAACATCGGATAGTAAATCTCATCCGTCTTAAACTTCACATACACCTGAAGCACATGGTTAGTTCTCTGTACCTTTTTATCATTACCCTTCAGATTTCCTATATACTCCTGCACATTATCTACCCAACTGACCACAAATGAATAGTTCTTACCAATATATGCCTGAAAGGTACTCTTCGCCTCTTCAGGAATTTCCGCACCCTTCTCTTTTATGTAATTGTAAAAAGATTCTCCATCTGTAGCAGTGATTACTTTTGTTATCAGACCCATCTTCCTAACACTCATATACTCAGTAATACTACCCTTACCATCTAAAAAATTCATTGAGCGGTCCAATTCAACATTCCTAACCCTAAACAATGGAAACAGAAGTAATAATGGAGCAGGAAATACCTGTGAAGTAAGTGTAAAACCTGCCCACCGCCGTTTATTATCCATCACTTTAGTCTCAACATTTAACCCCTCGTGAAACATCCTAAAATCTTTCACAATATCTATACTAACATCTTCCGGCTTTGCTGGCAACGGAAATATCCAAACAATATCCTTAATATCCTCCTCCTTTCCAGATTCAAAACCTGCAACCACACTGATAATCATATGCTGAACACCATTAACATAGTTTATATACGCTACCTGCCTATCCTCTCGCACCATAGAAAAATAAGGACTATCTTTAGTACTCTTATATACCACACCATCCGCTAACCCAGTTGTCTGAAAAGCAAAAACCCCAAGCACAAACCAGCATATGCCTGCCTTAATAATGTTCTGTGAATTCATTGTCTTGTCCTCATTTATGTGTTTTATTCGAGTCCGCCAAACTCACACCTTTGACGAACTTCCAAATCTTATCTTAACACAAAAAAAATGCTTAACAAATTTTTTCATACCGAAATATAGACAATATATCCATATATTTCACATAAATGCTACACAGTCCACCCTAGTAATGCACAGTCACCTATTGCTTATACAAACATCATAGAGTTCATACTAAGGCTTTTCGAAAAGACTCATTCTTTCCTCGAGTCACGCGAATATTACCCCTTTAATCCAAGCATCTAACTTATAGGATTTTCACCCATATTTAGGAACCCTCGCTTCAGGAATTCTTCCCACATTCCAACTAAACTACAAGATAAAATACATATTACTCTCCCTTTATTTACCCCCCCTACACATCTTACCTCATTAAACAAAACTGGCGGAGAGGGCGGGATTCGAACCCGCGGTACGGTTTTGCCGTACAACGCCTTAGCAGGGCGCCACCTTCAACCACTCGGTCACCTCTCCGCTA
>CAZZMK010000358.1:0-2705 GCA_964655185.1 uncultured Nitrospirales bacterium
CTCCATTTGGTCCCGACGTCACCCACCCACTTCTACACCACTCTATACCGGCCCCCTCTGCTTGCGTGCCCAATCGAGGTTTAGCAAGAGATATAAACTTCGGTGAAATAGGTTCTCCTCCGTCCTTTACGGGCAAACTCCGCAATTTTTTAAACCTGAATACATTAATATATTTTTCACCAAAAGGATTTTCATTTGAATGCTCCTCTAACCACCGTAAAACTTCCTCTACTCCATCTTTAATTTTAAGTTTCGGAAGGTATTGAAAAGTTTTGGAGAATAATTCGAAGTTAACGCGGTAGGTCCTCAAGTCCTCATCATCTAATGGAACTTCAATTTTTGTCCCAGGGATATAACTTGCTATTTCATTAGCAAGTTCAATAATTTTTTTGTTAAATTCATTAGCACCTATGTTAAATATGAACGACGAGGATTTCTTATCCGTAATTTCCCTCTCTGCTGTTTCCGCAATTGCCCTTGCACAATCTTTAACATGCAGAAAAGCCCTCCACTGATTTCCGCCTCCACGGACCTCTATCTTTCCATACAGTTTTGCTGTGGCTACCATTTGGTTTATTGCAAGGTCGAACCGCATTCGAGGTGAATAACCAAACAATGTGGGTAATCGCAAAACTAAAACTGTGAAAGCCTCTGAGGCTAACTTTATTAGCCCCTCTTCTGCTAATTTTTTAGTCTTGCTGAACAGCGTTATGGGTTCTGTTTTACTCTCTTCATCAACCCATTTTGCTGTAGTTTTGCCATATATCGCACACGTGGATGGGAATATGAATTTTTTAATTCCTCTTTGAATGCTTTGACGAGCAAGTTCCACTGTCGAATCTACATTTACTTCGTGGGCAGTTGGCGGTGAAAGGGTGCAACTCGGTTCATTCGCAAGTCCTGCCAGATGAATTACACACTCAATATCTTCGAAAAGTCCAGGATATTTTTGCCAGTGCCTTATATCACCTTCTACAATTTCTACGTTGGAACTATTTAGCCAATTTGACTCCTCAGGTCTCCCAAAGCAAAGCCTATCAAATACCCTTACTCTATGCCCCCTCGCCAAAAGTTCAGAGACGACCCAACAGCCCAAATATCCTGCTCCACCTGTCACTAACACATTCATTGGTTCTTTGACCTTTTATTCGTATAATGAATTTCTTATAATTATATGCATAATTCTAACAAATTTACAGAAAGGGGATAATATGAAAACATTGAACTCTGTAATGTGGCTGACTTTATTATGGTTTGGACTGGTATTATTGGCTGTTACAACTCATGCCAATGAATGCCTTAAAGAAGTAGATGAACTCCCAGTGCTGACTGAGATACCCAATCCTTTTCAGTTTTGCAATGGTGAGATAGTAAAGATTGTGGATGACTGGAAAAAGCGTCGCGAAGAGATAAAAGAAATGCTTATGTTTTACGAATACGGACATATGCCTCCTGCACCACCTATAAAAAAGTCTGAACTCGTTGTAGAGGTACCACTATCCGAAAATAAAATTTTGTTGAGAAAATACAAAGTTACTTATGGCCCACCTGAGTTAGATATAGAGATTTTTATCTATCTTCCAAATGTTAAAGCCAATTCTTTTCCTGTTATCTTATACATACCTAAAACTGTACCCAAACTTGATGAGAGCGACAATGGAAATTTCAACATAGCCAAGAAATGTTGTCTCGAAAAAAATTATGCACTTTGCGTTTTTGACAAAGATATGCTCGACGATGATAGTGGAAGCAGAGACCAGAAGATTTATAAACTCTATCCAGAATACGATTGGGGGTCCTTAGGAGTATGGGCTTGGGGTGCTTTGAGAGTATTAGACTTTCTCGAAACATTACCCGAGATAGATACAAAACACCTTGCTTTGACCGGTCATTCTCGTAGAGGTAAGGCAGCGCTTTGGGCTTCTGCTAATGATGAAAGAATTCCTCTCGTAATTCCACAATCCAGTGGTACAGGTGGTTGTGGTTCTTATTGGATAGTAGGGAAAGGCGCTGAAACATTAAAAGCAATTACCACAGATGTCGCACCTTATTGGTTTGTACCTCGCTTGCAATCCTTTATTGGTAAAGAAAATAGATTGCCCTTTGACCAGCACTTCCTAAAAGCACTAATTGCTCCCAGAGGACAATTGTCACGAGAATCACTTGGTGATTTGTGGGCTAATCCAAGAGGCACTTTGGCTATGCATTTGTATACAGTCCCGGTATATGAATTCTTAAATGCAAAGGATAAAATTTACATCCACTTTAGAGAAGGTGGACATGTACTTCAAGATTCAGATTGGGATTTAGTACTCGATTTTTGCGATTTCTACTTTTTCAAAAAAGACCCACCAAAAGGCTTAAACTCTATACCTTTCTCTGATATACCCGAACCTAATTGGAAAACCCCATTTAATATTAATAAATAGGAGATTAATATTGGGCAAATTTGGAGTATCACCAAAAAAAGAAGCGGAACTCCTCGAAAGAATGAAAAAACTTGATATAAGAGAAGATGATTTGGAAGAGAAATTTATTACATCCCGTGGACCAGGCGGGCAAAAAACCTCTCATTCTTCAACTGGAGTGTATCTAAAACATATTCCTACCCAGATTGAAGTGAAGACTGATACATCAAGGTCATTAGCATTAAATAGATTTCTTGCGAGGCGTAGATTATGTGAATTACTCGAATTGAAAATGGG